>DAINSR010000164.1:0-5548 GCA_036741255.1 Flavobacterium sp. | reverse complement strand
AATATCAACCCGAAACCATTCCTTGAACATTTTAAAATTTCGTTTTTGTGGCCACTCTTTTTTTATTATCAATCCATAAATCTAACTCAAAAGTAAATATTTTGTCAAATTTCTTTTTTAACCACTCGTCAATATCTACAATTTTTTCACTAATTAAATAAGTTTTGGTTTGTTCTATATCTTGCTGATCTTCTGGATTGAATTTTAAACACAAATCAATAAAGGGGTGGAGTGGTTTGATGACAATGGCACTGCGATTAATAAAATTTTCATCAAAATTACTTTTGTCTTCCTCTTCAAGTGTTTCATATACAGTCTGTAAATAAGAGTCTTGTTCTTGGGTGGTTACTTTTAAAATTGTATCATTATCTGTTTCCTTTATTTCATAATCTATAATAAAATTAGTATATTCTTTAAAATGACTTATTTTATAATCAACCATCCTGTTTAATAGATCAATATCTACAGAATCGTATTGAAAAGAATTAAAATAAGAATCCGTATTTTGATCAGGCAGTAATACCTTTATGTTAGCAATATTCCATGCATTAATTCCAAATTCTAAAATATCTTCATGGAATTCAAATTTATCTAATTCCTTAACAAAAGGATTTAAAAGCTTTTCTATGAGTTCTGAATATTTTACCCCCGTATTTTGTACAAATATCTCTCGTTTTTTGAATAAATTACCAAGTTTATTTTTCATCTTTGGTTTGGTTGAGGTTAGTTTTTGGTTCTTTGTTATGGTCTAATTTTATTTTTATACCGAGTTGCAATAGTCTTGTTAAACAACACACCACAAAACCCAACTAAAACAATAAAGTTAAAATAAGATTATAGCCTTAAAGCCTCTAGTATTAACTGTAAATTTGCATCGCTAAAATTAATTTTCAAAGCCTCTTGTTGCCCTTTTTCAGACATTTTATTCCAAGTTTTTTGTACAATGCTTTTTACTTTTTCTCTATCGTGTTTTTGGGCAAAATCATTAAAATAAAATTCTAAGAAAACAAGACAAATAACGTCTTCTAATAGTTGGGTTTCGGGGTCTTTTTTGAGTAATTTTTTTTCGATAAGAAAAGATACTCTAGCTATAAATACTGGTGGATAACCTGCTTTTTCTAAGATATTTGCTGTAGTTAAGGCGTGAAATTTCTTTAACTCTTCACGCCATTTTAAATAGCCCACCCGATTCATTGGATAAGATTCTCGGGGCATTTTCCAGCGACAAATGTGTTGTGCCTTTGTGGCAATTTGAACTTCTTCTGAAGCAGACGGATAAAACTCCATCAGTCTTTTATACATTCTATTGGAATATAAAAGTTCTTTTGGATAGGTTTTTAATTGATCTATTTCGCTGTTTGGGTCTTGAGCGTTTGTGGCATCAATCCAAGCAATGGCATTTTGAAAGGGTGTCATTTAATTTCAATTTCTGAAACTCAAAGATAAATAATTTATTCTGTAAAGCCAACAAATACCTCTTCACCTTCCACTTTAACCGGATAGGTTGCAATAGAATAATCATCGCCATTGAGGTTAGAACCATCTACAAGTGAAAAAGTTTTTTTGTGCATGGGACAAGCAACTTTAGGAACATTATCTGCAGAACCAATTATTCCTCTTGACAACACCATTTCCATTTTATGCGGACAAACATTTTGACAAGCATACCACTTGTTTCTTCTCTCAAAATTAAAAACGGCAATTTGCTTGTCTTTGTATTTAATACACCCACCTCTATTGCTAGGAAAGTCTTTTAAAGTTCCTACTTTAAACCAGGTAGTTACATTTTCTAATAATACAGTTTCGTAACGATTGAGTATGTTTTCCATAAATTGCTATGATTTTAAATTCAAGAAGATTATTTTAGTTTAGATTTTAACTTTGATATAGTTCTATCAATAGCTTCTTGTATTGCATTTTGTAAATTTTGATAATTTTCATCAGATTTAATACCTCCTTTAATTCTTACATTTGATTCAAATCTTCGTTGTTGTAAAAGTGAATTGTTTTTTAAATTGATAATTTGAGTATCAACAACAACATGACCACTTCGTGAAGCTAAGAGTACTCCTGAATAGAGAAGTAGCAAACCATAATCATGAACTTTAACAAATAATATCTCATCAACATTGTGTGTCTTTCTTATATTTCTAAAATCATATTTTGGATAGTAGATCTCATGGTCAGGATTATTATAAAACGTTTCAGGTGCTTCAAATTTTGTTAAACTTGCTTCGTTAAAATTATCTGATAGTATTACAAATGATTTATTTTTGCTTGTAAGAATATTTGAAATTTCTGTTTTTAATGCTTTTTTGAGGTCTAAATTTGATTTTATATGAGATAAGGCAACATAAAATTTATTATTTGTATCGTTTATGATTCTTGTACCATTATATGTATCACCTCTAATAACTTGAGGATCATTATTTATTTGAATTAAAACACCAACTTTAGTGTTTCTGAAAAATTCTTGCTTAATTGGTACAGTTTTTAGACAATTTGTAAAACAAAGAAGCATAAAAAATGCCATAATTAATTTTATTTTTTTCATAATTAACATTTTTAGATTTTGATTAATTTGTAAATTTAAAAAACGAATTTTAATATCAATACAAATCTTTTATCAAATTAAATTTTCACATAATTAATCTTTAAATTTAAAATTACCAAGGTCTAGGCATTTTTTGATCTCTTAAAGGCACATATTCAATAGTGTCGTCTTTCTCATCTGAGTTTATAAAGTGATTAAATCGTTTCATTAATCTGGGTTTTTCTAATACTTGTTTCCATTCGCATTCAAAAGTGCCTACTAATGCAGCCATTTCTGCCTCTAGCGTTTCACAAATTCCAATGCGGTCATGAATGATAACTTCTTTTAAATAATCTAATCCGCCATCTAGTTTTTCAAGCCATGTGGAGGTTCTTACTAAAGGTCCGGCTGTTCTAATATAATACATTAAAAAACGATCCATGTATTTAAAAACCGTTTCTTTATCTATTTGTTCTGCCAGTAACACTGCATGTTTAGGGTTGGCACCTCCGTTTCCGCAGATGTATAAATTCCATCCTCCTTCTACTGCGATGACGCCAAAATCTTTTCCTCTAGCCTCAGCACATTCTCTAATGCAGGCCGAAACCCCTCCCTTGAGTTTATGAGGTGAACGAATCCCTTTATACCGATTTTCTAACTCAATAGCAAAGGTGGTACTGTCGTCCATACCATATCGGCACCAAGCATTTCCTACGCAGCTTTTTACAGCTCGTAACGATTTTCCGTAGGCATGACCACTCTCAAAACCATGGTCTATTAATTTTTTCCAAATTTTAGGCAAATCATTCAAATGTGCCCCAAACAAATCGACTCTTTGAGCTCCTGTAATTTTAGTGTATAAATTAAACTCTTTAGCAACTTCACCAATAACAATGAGCTTTTCAGGAGAAATTTCGCCTGCTGCCACTCTTGGGACCACAGAATACGTACCGTTGCGTTGAATATTAGCTAAATATCGGTCGTTTGTGTCTTGTGTAGTAACGTGTTTGTTTGCTGTGTCGTTATAAATACTTGAAAAAATAGAGGCAATTATGGGCTTGCAAACCTCACACCCATCGCCATTTCCATGATGATCTATAACTTCATAAAAATTAGTGTATTTATTGATTTTTACAATGTCAAATAACTCTTGTCGGGTATAATGAAAATGCTCACAAATACTTTCTTTGACTTCTTTGCCAATTGATTTTTGAGCCGCTTTAACTAAATCAACCACCATGGGTTTACAACCACCACACCCCGTTGTTGCTTTTGTTTGTTTTACTACATCTGATAAACTTTCGCAGGTGCCATCAGTTATTGAACAGCAAATAGTTCCTTTAGTAATATTTTCGCAAGAGCAAATTACGGCAGCATCTGGTAAATCCATAACACTCCCCATAGTAGAGCTTTCGCCCCCTCTAGAGCCTAAAATTAAATCTTCAGGATTGTGTGGCAACGCTAATGCATTACTGTAAATTTGAAATAATGAATTATAATCAGATGAATCGCCTACAAGAATTCCGCCCAAAAGTGTTTTACCATCTTTAGTAACATTGATTCTTTTGTAAATGCCATTGAATTTATTTTCATAAACAATAGCAACCACCTCATTATTTTCTATAAACGGATCTCCAAAACTGGCTACTTCAACCCCAATTAGTTTCAACTGGGTTGACATATCTATAATTTCTCTCATAGTTTTATCACCCCCAAGAATTTGATCTGCCGCTACATCTGCCATTTCATAACCGGGTGCTACTAAACCATAAATCATATTGTTGTACAGTGCCACTTCGCCAATAGCATAAATAAAATCATCAGAAGTTTGCATTTTGTTGTTCACTACAATACCGCCTCTTTCACCCACTTCAAGACCAGCTATACGCCCCAACTCATCTCGAGGTTTTATTCCTGCCGAGATTACGAGCATATCTACTTTTAATAATTCGTCATGAGCAAACATCATTCCTGTGATGGCATCTTCTCCGTCTATATATTGAGTTGCTTTATTGAGATGAATTCCAATATTAAGTTCCTCAATTTTAGATTGTAACATATTACTTGCCGCTTGATCTAATTGTCTAGGCATTAATCTGGGGGCAAATTCTACTACATGAGCGTTTAAACCCATTCCTAAAACTGCATTTGCTGCTTCTAACCCTAGAAGTCCCCCTCCTAAAACAGCTGCTTCTGTAGCACCTTTTTGCTTAATTTTTTTTGCATAAGCCATCATAGCGTCAAGATCTTCAATAGTGCGATATACAAAAACACCTTCTTTATCAGATCCTTTTATGGGGGGTACAAATGCCGAGGACCCTGTTGCTAAAACTAAATAGTCATATTGTAGTGTATTGCCTAAATGTGTTGTTATAGTTTTATTTTCTTTGTCTAAACCCGTTACAAGTTCAGACGTATTCAAAATAATATTATTTTCTTGATACCACGATAAAGTACTCATAGACAAATCATCAGCACTCCTGCCTGTAAAGTACTCACTCAAATGCACTCTGTCATAAGCTCGCCTAGGCTCCTCACCAAAAACTATAATTTGATAATTCTCGTGCCCAGACTTTGAAATAAATTTTTCACAAAACTTATACCCTACCATGCCGTTTCCGACTACTATAACTTTAAGCATAATATAAAAATTAAGTATTACTACGCAAAAATAAGTATAAATACTTAATTCTAATACTTATTTTGAAAAAAATAAATATTTTTTACACAAACCCCATAAAAATTGTTGCGGCAGTTGGTAAAACCGAACTAATCATGTCAGTAATTTAGAGCCATAAAATCATTGAAATTGGTATAAAAACTGTTCGTGAAATTGGTGTTAAACTACCTCGGATCAGAACCCCAAAAGTATTAGAACATTGATACAATCATCTATGATTTTTTATATACGCCCTTATTTTCCTTGAGATTTTAGATAGTTTTGAATTGTATTCTCATCTCTGTGTTTACCTACTGTATTAACATAGAAACCTCTAGACCAAAATTTTCCTCGCC
>DAINSR010000163.1:0-5606 GCA_036741255.1 Flavobacterium sp. | reverse complement strand
ATTAACTTGACTTTTAAAATAGGTATAATCCTGGTATGTAAAAAGGAAAGAAAGACCTTTTTCGTGAAGTATGTTTTTTACTTGTTCGCTTAATTTAAAAGCGTTACTTTTACGGCTGTTATTCGTTCGTGTGTTCATGGCGTGTAATAATTAAGTGAAAAAAAATCCCTACCCTCGACCAGTAGGGATTTTGTTTTTTGGTTTAGATTTCAAAGGTTAAAACTTCGTTTTCTGCCTCATTCAATAAAATTTTCAATTCCTCTTGTGCGGCTTTTGTAAGCTTGTCGATAACATTTGAATTTTGAATGTTAAACTCAAAACCTTGTGCATTTTTAAAAATGATTTTTGCGCTTGTTTTGTCATTACCTGCGTGAAAGGTTTTTAATTCATTGTCCTTTTCTTTTAGTTGCTCGTAACGTTTGGCAAGTGCATCAAATTGGTTTTTTCTTGAAATTCTATCCTCTGCGCTTTTAAATGGCTCTGGCTTGAATTTTTCAATAACATTTAAAATAGTAGATTTTGTTTCAATCTGGGCAGTGTTTTCATTTTTTGCGCTTGGTAAACTTTTTACCACTTCTGCCATTTTGGCGCAGTCATTTTTGTGTTCATAAATACAATATTTAAGTGATTTTCAATACACTAATTTACGAATAAAGTCGCATATATACAACTATTTTAAAATAAAAAACACTAAAAAAGTAGTATAAAAACCAAATTTAGAAATGTTCTGAATAGTTGAATTTCAACAAAATAAAGGTCAATATTTAAAAAAAAAATAAAACTAAAAATCAAAAAACACAATAAAACCAACATTTTAACCTTAATCAAAAAAGGTTAAAATGAGAATGTTTTAATGAAAATACCGCCCCGCTCAATATCGTTTCCGTAATTACATCAAACTCCTTTTTAATAGAGATATGATACCGAGCGTTTTTTTTGCACCAAGCGTGCTTGCAAAGCACACCGTGTTTATTGTTTCATGTCACAACGTTAATTAATAGCATTAATTAAACTTGTGCATTATTAGTAATTACATGGAATCAATTACACCTAAGATGGCTGTTAAAAGAATGAGAGAGCTCACAGATGTAGGCTTATCATTTAGTTTTGAGTTTGTGTCTTACTCTAAAAAGAATAAAGAAAGTAAGGGAAAGAAGTTTGTATCAAGGGCAATGTTAAGACGTTCTTATACTGCTAAACAAAGTAGTTTGAGCAATCAATTAATAGCTTACATAGATCTAGATACAAATAACAGCAGACAATTCCATTTACCACTATTAACTAAGTTTAATAACTACACGATAAAACCATGAGTTATATTGAATACATTGACAGAGGTGCTATAGTAGAGACACCAGAAGTAGCATTTACATATGCGGTATCAGAACAACCGAGAGACTTCGAGAAGTTTAGATTAAACAATGATACTCTTGATTGGAGTAACTACGAGAACTATCTTGGTGACTATGTTGTTATGCCTTATGGTTCAAACAATGATTTAGATGAAATAATCAAAGAGGTTATTCAAAACAATTACATTGCTCCTGGTTTATTAAAGAGAAAGACAGAATTACTTTGGGGGCTTGGTCCAAGATTATACACTGAATCTTTTGAGAATAATAGAATAGTAAAGAACTGGATAGACGATAAAGAAGTATGGGATTGGTTCGAAGCTTTCAAGGGTGAAGAGTATTTATTGAATTGTGCTGTTGATTACCAACACGTTCAAGGGGCGTTTACTAAATTCGAATTAAACAAAGGCTCTCGTATAGGCAAACCAATGATTAAGAAGTTGGAACACATTCAACATTCTAAATCTCGTCAGGCTCGTAAGATGTCAGAGACAAACTCAAAACCTACTCACGTTATTGTTACTGATTGGAATTTGAAAACAGCTAACTCAATTGAATTGGCTAAGGTTTATCCAATGTTTGACTACCTTAAACCTTTTGAGTTTCTTAACAGTATCATGTACAGCAACATGTACACATTCTGTACAGATTATTATTCTGTACCTGACATCTATGGTTCATTAGAATGGTTGAATCGTTCAACGGCTGTTCCGTTAATATTCAAAGCATTATCCAAGAACTCCATCAATTTGAAATATCACATTGAAAGTCCGCAGGCTTTTTGGGATAGAAAAGAAGAAACCATTAAACAAAATTGCACCATCAGAGGAATTGAGTATAAAGAAGAAATGTTGCAAGAATACCAAAGAGAGTTCCTTCAAAAAATATCAGTTGTTCTTTCGGGTGAAGAAAATGCCGGTAAGTATCTGCATACTACAAAATCATTTACAGTTGACGGAACTAACCTAATAGAGCACGGTTGGACAATAAAAGTAATTGATCAAAACATTAAAGATTTTGTCGAAGCACAAATCCAAATTTCTCAAAGAGCCGACAGAGCTGTAGCATCTGGAATTAGCTTACACAGCGCCTTGGGTAACATGTCAGAAACTGGTAAAGTAGATAGCGGTTCTGAACAACATTATGCGCTTATCTCTTACTTAAACACTGGTATTGACATTCAAGAAATGATTATTTGCAAACCTCTTAATTATGCAATAAAAGCTAATTGGCCTACTAAAAACCTAAAAATTGGATTCTATCACAATGTGCCAGAAAAACAGCAAGATGTTAGCCCATCAGACCGAAGCATAAATAACGCACCAACAAAATAATACTATGAAATTACTATTCTCATCATCCAATATTGACGACTTATTCAAGGATTTACTTGGATTTGTTGATGCTGATTTTCGTTTTGAAAATATCATTTCCGACATTATTACTGCTTCCAATGATGTTCAAGATTTAATTGGAAAAGAAGTGTATAAGCACATTGCAGAATATGCCGAAACTGAACCAAACGAAGATTTTGAAGACGAAGATTACATGATTCTCCGAAGTTCTCGTTTGGCAATTGCTGCTTATGCTTATCGTTTGTACGCTCCACACAACGACCTTTCTCATACCAATGATGGTCGTAAAATGCGTAACGAAGAGCATGAAAAATCCGCTTTCCAATGGATGATAGATGCTGACGATAAAGCACTAGAAAAAAAGTACTACCGCACACTAGAACAATTACTTCGTTTATTAGATGAAAGCAAGCCTGAAAATTATGATACATTTACAAATGAGGAAAAAGAAGCTACTATTTATTATAAATGGACAAACTCCGAAGCTTTTAATCAAGTAAAAAAACTTTTCATATCAACAGTAAAAGAGTTTGACAATTTTTACCCTATCAATTCTCGTTTATTAATGATTCGTTTTGCTCCTGGAATGTCAGAGTGCGAGCGTAGAGAAATACTTCCACGCATTGGGCAATCAAAATACGATTTACTAAAATTAGTATATAAAGGAAAATCAGAAGAAGAAATCCCAAACAAAGATTCTCTTTTATTACTCATTCAAGAAGCTATTGCCTCTTACGCTCTTGCTTGGGCAATTCCTCGTTTTAATGTCAATTTCTTTCCAGAAGGAATTCTACAATTCTACGGATCAGACAAACAAACCACATCAGGAAATAAACCATCGTTAATGATGGAACCAGAAGCAGCACGTCAAGCTTATGCACTTACATGTAAAAGAGCTTTGTCTGATATTGAACAACTTTTAAAGCCTGCACCAGAACCAACAGATAAAAAGGTTTTACCTGATATTCATTCAGAATCTACAGATAATCATTTTTCCGCAACTTAATACACACACACAAACTATGAAAAACTTTAAAAAACCACTATGGATTATCCGCTTTCAAATTTGGTTAACAAATTTCTTTGCTTTTGATTTACTAAAGAAAGATGAAAAGCTTGCTAAAAAAATTGAAGAAGGAATAATTGATTTTGAAGCCAAAAAAGCAATTCTTATGCTAGATATACAAGCTGTATTGCGTAAGAAATTAAAAAAAGGACGTTCAAAGTATATTCCTCTAACCAAAAAGAACAAAGCGGAAATTAAAGCAATGATTGAAGCCGATTTTGGTACGCAAATGAAAGAACACCATTTACGATTAACTGATAATTTGAAATTGGTATAATGCAATTCTATCACGGACATAATGTTTCTCATTTTTTTCAATTTGAAAAACATATAACTTCAAGGTATGGTTTTCCTTGCATTTTTATGACTGATAATAAAGAGTTGGCGTTACAATATGGAAAATTTATTTACACAAAAGAATTTCATAACATTTATGCTACTTCAATTGATTTTAAAGGGAAAGTTTCTTATTCGTTAGAATTCAGAAATTTAATTCATCAACTTTTTAAAGAAGGAAAGCAATCTGTTTTAATTAAAAATGTTTACGATAGAAAAGATGAATCATTGCCTCTTTTAAAATCTGATATTTTAGTAATTTTTAATATTGATTTATGCATACCATAGACGTACCAGAAATTAAAAAAACCTTTTACATGCCTTCAGATTTATCAGAATGCGACAAAAGGCAATATATTGAAATGTGTGGCTTAATGTATCAATATACCGTTGGTGCAATGAGCTATGAAGATTTACGTGTGCATGCTGTTTACAAGTTATTAAATTTGAAACGCAAGCCAAACCCAAACCAAGCGGTTGAAGAAGAAAAAATGAGTAATATTTTAGAAATATCAAAACTCGTTGATAATTTTTTCACACCAACTGAAACACAAATGATTATTAAACAGCATTACATAAATAATCCTGTAAAATCATTCGCACCTGCATGGAAACGCTTTTATGGTCCAGAAGATGGATTTCAAAACGTGAAATTTGGCGAATACGTTACCGCTTTGCGTATTTTTTTAGAGTTTTCGGCAAATCCTTCTTATGATTTATTATTACAGCTCACAGCAACGCTTTACCGCCCAAAAAAGAATTTTCACTTTATTAGAAAAAGTCTTCCAAAATACGATGGTGATTGTCGTGTTCCATTTAATGCTTATTTTACAGATAAATATGTAAAGAGTTTCCAATATGCACCAATAGGATTTGTTTTTGGAACATATCTATTCTTTGGAGCAATGCAACAATACATTACATCGGCTGAAATTCCATGGGCGGGTAAAATCATCAATTTATCAATTCTTTTCGATTCCGATTCTAAATCAACAGAACCGGAACATGCTGGACTCGGTATGGATGCCGTTTTAATGTCAATGGCTGAAGGTGGAAGCTTTGGTAATATAGATCAAGTAATGCAAACACCATTTTGGACAATCATGCTAAAAATGTATGATATTCGAATAAGAAATTTAGAACAACAAAAACAATTAGACAGTTATGATAAGCATCACTAGACTGCGTGAATTTTTGGTAGAAACCAAAACCGCAATTAACGGCATAAATTTTACTGAATTAATCATTGATGATTCACAATTCATTAGTTTCTTAAAAGAACGAAAAGAAGCCGAAAATTCAATGCTTTTTGGAGTTATACCTCAATATCCATTGGAAGGTCAAGAAGACATGTATAAATGGCTTAATCAATTACAGTTTTTCATCATAAAAAAACGTTCTGCAAGATTTTCACATGACGAACTTATAACCAACATGGAAGAAACAAGAGTTTTAGCTCAAGAATTTGTGGAGTACATTATTGAAAATGCTGTTGGA
>DAINSR010000162.1:0-5622 GCA_036741255.1 Flavobacterium sp. | reverse complement strand
ACCTGCAAAAACATTTTCAGTAAAAGAATATTGAGCAGTACCATAAACAGGAATAAAGCCAGAATCATCAATATCTACTTCAATTATACCGAAACCAGTATTAATTTTCTCTGTTTTTCCTAAATAGTGAGAATAACCAGCACCAACGCCTGCTTCAAATTTATCAGCTACTGACCAGGTATAGGCTACATCTAAACCAATATTTAAGGAATAAACATCTTTAATATCACCCATGGGTAATCCTAAATTAACACCTGCTTTAAACTTTCCGTCTTGTGCGCTAGCAAAACTAAATGATAATAATGCAATGGCAAATAATAATTTTTTCATTTTATTTTATTTTATTTTATAATTTAAGTACAAATTTACAAAAAAAATTTATTAATATTAAAAAAATATTTTTATTTTACAAATAGTTCAATAAAAATACGTTGAAATAAATAAAAATTTTTACTAAAAACATAGTTATAAGAAAAAAATAATGCTCTATTTAAGAAAACATACTTATTTATCAAAAAAAATCCCGCCGAAACGGGATTTTTATTAAAAATATTAGTCGTTAGATTAGAAATGTAATGTTAAATTCATTGAAGCAATACCTACATTACCAATTCCAACATTAGAATTTTTACCATTGTCAGTAGTTGTTGCTGGATCAGTACCAACTTTTGTAGTAGTTTCTGACTTACCTTGAATTTCAAAACCTACACCATAAGTATATTGAGCACCAATAGCAAATTTAGGGAAGATAAAATACTCAGCACCTACAAAGCCTTGAACACCAAGTCCAAAACCAAAACCAGATTTATTTTCTGTTGAACTTACAAAAACTCCTGTTGTAGTATTTTTACTAGTAGTTTCGTTTTTACTAGAATTTACCATAATCATTGCATCAGCACCGTAGAAACCTTGTAAACGAGTTGAACCTTTTCTCCACTCTTTACCAAGACCTAAAGCTAAATTAAATCCATTTGTTTTGTATTCATTTGTGTTTGACCCACTTGGATATGTATCAGAAGTAGCACCAAAACCTAAATTAGCAACTACTCTGTAAGCACTTTTATCGCTGATGAATTTTTTCCCTACAAAAGCATTGTTACCATTAACAAAGTCTACACTTGGAGCATCGTTGTAACCATTACCATTGAAAGCATTTCCAACATATTCGAAAATACCATCAGCATTAAAGCTAATAGCCCAATCTCCAGCTTCTGGAAGATAATTTTCACCTTTTTTTGATTTTAAATCTTGTGCATTAGCAGCACCGAAAGTAAAAACTGCAACAGCAGCAAATAGTAATTTTTTCATTTGTTTAATTATTTAAAGTTATGTCGCAAATTTATAGGAATATTTTATTGCAAATAAAAAAAAACGTAATAGTTATTAACAATTATTCATAACTTTAACAATAACATTTTTATTTACAAATGTACTGAAAATCAATATTTTATTTTAAATACGAATTATATAAATAGATTTTCAACCCCTTTTATTAACAATTTATGGCTTAATGATTTTTAAAAAAAATGAAAAATTATTGGAAAATATGACATATTGTTAAAATACGACCTAAAAATCTTATCAATTAACATATTCTAAAAATTAAATGAGGTGCAAAATAGGAATTTGATAATAATTGAGATTTATGAGAGGGCAGTGGAGACTGGTAAATGGAGCATTAGAAGAAAGACTTTTGCCGCAACACTTTTGACGTGCTACAAAAAAGTAAGCCTTACTTAATTTGGAGATTTTCTAATTAAATTGGTATATTTGAAATTCTAAGACAAAATATATGAATCTAATTATTATAAACGGACCTAACCTCAACTTGCTGGGCAAACGAGAGCCTGAAGTGTATGGAAGCACCACTTTTGAGGCTTATTTTTCTGAACTTGAAACAAAATATTCTGAGGTAAATTTGAGTTATTTTCAAAGTAATATTGAGGGCGAAATTATTGACAAAATTCACGAAATGGGTTTTGTAGCAGATGGCATTATTTTAAATGCGGGTGCTTATACACACACTTCCATAGCAATTGGCGATGCCATAAAAGCTATTACAACCCCTGTTATTGAGGTTCATATTTCTAATACTTTTTCAAGAGAAACTTTCAGACATCAATCTTATATTTCGCCAAATGCAAAAGGTGTTATTATTGGTTTTGGTTTAAAAAGTTATGACCTTGCTATTGCATCATTTTTAATGTAAATTGTAAACTTTATTATGGTATCAACTATTTCCTACAATAAAATTACTGAATTGCAAAGCAATCACAAATACTAAAATAAGTTAGACCCAAATTTCAAGAGACATAAAAGTCTGACATAAAAGAGCTAACTTTATCATGAGGCACAAGCAGAAGCCTAATTTGATGGCTTTTACCGTCAAATACAAATACTTATTGCCTGTTTTAAACTCATTTATTTTGTCTGTTAAAATTTGAGTGTAAGTTACAAAAAAAAGGCAGATTTTAAGCTGTCAAGTTTATACGCAATTTTGGTTGCATTGCGTGCTAACAGTATATTGGTTTTTTTTTGTACCACCATAAAAAAGCCTCACGTCAATAAGGCTTTAAATTTATTGCTCTAAAATAGACTTCTTTTTTTCAAGTACATTTTCAATTTTCTTTTCAACAACCATTCCTTTAATACGCAGGGCAACCATTCCCTCAGGAACATTTACCGCATTTGTTTCCACTGTTATTGATTTACTAATTGGTCCCACATTCATGCTATACTGAACTTCAATAAAGTCAGATTTTCCAGGCAAAATAACCCCCGTTGGTTTTGATGCCACCGTACATCCACAGGAAGATCGCACGTTTTTAATCTCTAAAGGAGCATCTCCTGTATTTGTAAATTCAAATTTGCGTTTCCCGTCGTCTTCACCTCTGGTAACAGTTCCATAATTTATCGTTTCATCTTTAAATTTAATTTTAGCACCCTGGGCATAAACACCCATAAAGCCAATTAAAATTGAAACAAAAACAAGTAATTTTTTCATCATAAAAACTTTTAAAAACTAGTAAATATATAAAATTTGGCAAAAAAATACAAACAAAATACCTTTTTTTATTTTAGCTTATATGTTTACTTTTGCAATCAAATAAGTTCAAAAATAATACCAAATTTAATTTTTCTTTTTTTTGGAGCATTAGTGCTTGGGTATTTTTACAAATCATGTTCCTGCTATTCGCTACAATCATTTTTTAAAGCTTAAAAAAAGCTCTAAAAAATGGATTTTCGCTGCTATCAGGGCTAATGATTTTTTACATACCTTTTACAACATTCCTAATCAAGAAACTCATTCACAAAAAAATATGATTCCAGCTCAGTTTAACGCAAAAGAAGTAGAACAAAAATGGTACAACTACTGGATGAAAAACAACTATTTTCATTCAAAACCAGATCATCGAACACCTTACACAATTGTTATTCCACCGCCTAATGTTACCGGAGTACTGCACATGGGGCACATGCTTAACAACACCATTCAAGATGTACTAATTAGAAGAGCACGATTAAAAGGGTTCAATGCCTGCTGGGTTCCGGGTACAGATCATGCCTCCATTGCTACAGAAGCAAAAGTGGTTGCTAAATTAAAAGCTGAAGGAATAAATAAAGCAGATTTAACCCGAGAAGAGTTTCTAAAACACGCCTATGACTGGACAAATAAATATGGCGGCACAATACTAGAACAACTCAAAAAACTGGGGTGTTCTTGTGACTGGGATAGAACAAAGTTTACCATGGATACTAATATGTCGCAATCTGTTATAAAATCGTTTGTAGATTTATACAACAAAGGATTTATTTATAGAGGTTACCGCATGGTAAATTGGGATCCAGAAGCAAAAACAACTCTTTCAGACGAAGAAGTAATATATGAAGAGCGTCAAGGAAAATTATACTATGTAAAATACAAAGTTAAAGATTCAAATGATTATGTAGTTGTGGCAACCACTCGTCCTGAAACAATTTTTGGCGATGTTGCCGTTTGTTTTCATCCAAATGATGAGCGATATAAACACTTACAAAATAAAACACTCTTAGTACCCATTTGCAACCGACCAGTTCCTGTTATCTTTGATGACTATATAGACATGGAATTTGGAACTGGAAGTTTAAAAGTAACTCCCGCGCATGATATAAACGATAAAGCTTTAGGGGATAAATACAACCTTGAAATTATAGATGTTTTTAATGAAGATGCTACCTTAAATGCTTATGGTCTTCATTATCAAGGCAAAGACAGATTTGTAGTTCGAGAAGAAATTGCCATTGAATTAGAAAAAATAGGAGCTTTAGAAAAAACAGAAGTTTACCATAATAAAGTAGGCACATCAGAACGTACAAAAGCAGTTATTGAACCACGCTTGTCTGATCAATGGTTTTTAAAAATGGATACTTTAGTAAAACCAGCCATTAAAGCGGTTTTAGAAACTCAAGAAATCAAGTTATATCCTAGCAAGTTTAATAATACTTACAGCCATTGGTTAGAAAATATTAGAGACTGGAATATTTCGCGTCAGTTATGGTGGGGGCAGCAAATACCAGCTTACTACTATGGAGATGCAAAAGAAGATTTTGTAGTAGCCGAAAACAAAGATGAAGCCTTAATTTTAGCAAGAAAAAAAACTGCTAATCCCCAGCTTCAAGCTTCTGATTTGCGTCAAGATTCTGATGCCTTAGATACTTGGTTTTCATCGTGGCTATGGCCCATATCTGTTTTTGATGGTATTTTAAACCCAGAAAATGAAGATTTTAAATACTATTATCCTACAAACGATTTAGTAACTGGTCCAGATATTTTGTTTTTTTGGGTGGCAAGAATGATTATAGCAGGATATGAATATACAGGACAAAAACCTTTTAATAATGTATATTTAACAGGTTTAGTAAGAGACAAGCAGCGAAGAAAAATGTCAAAATCACTTGGAAATTCGCCAGAACCTTTAGAACTCATTGAAAAGTTTGGTGCCGATGGTGTTCGTGTGGGGCTACTACTCAGTGCATCTGCCGGAAACGACATTATGTTTGATGAAGATTTATGCCAAAACGGTAAAGCTTTTGCTAACAAAATTTGGAATGCATTTAGACTTATAAAAGGTTGGGAGGTAGCTGATATTACACAACCCGAAGCCTCAAAAATTGGCATATCATGGTATGAAGCTAAACTGCAACAAACACTTGCCGAAATTGAAGATAATTTTCAAAAATACAGATTATCAGACGCCTTAATGAGTATTTATAAACTCGTTTGGGACGATTTTTGTTCTTGGTTTTTAGAAATTATAAAACCCGCATATCAACAACCAATTGATAAAAAAACATTTGATAAAGCAATCGAATTTTTAGAATCAAACCTCAAATTATTACATCCGTTTATGCCGTTTTTAACCGAAGAAATTTGGCAATACATAGCCACACGATCCACTCAAGAGGCATTAATTATTTCTTCATGGCCTGCGTCAAAAACTTTTGATGTATCAATTATTAATGATTTTGATTTTGCTTCAGAGGTTATTTCGGGCATTAGAACCATTAGAAAAGAAAAAAATATTGCATTCAAAGATTCTATTGATTTAAAAGTAATTAATAACGAAAAATCACCACAGCATT
>DAINSR010000161.1:0-5627 GCA_036741255.1 Flavobacterium sp. | reverse complement strand
TTTCAATCGTTTGTCCAAATTTTTAAAAGCGAATGCCCTGGGAGATGCAAAGAAAACAGTAATCACAAAAAAGGCTTTCGTATATTGCGAAAGCCTTTTTATTGGTCTTAATAATGTTAAAAACTATACACTTTTAGTACTATTTGCTTCATGATTTCTAAGTGTTTGATTTTCATAATGCTTAGAATTCAAAGTAAATTCAGATAATAACATTAAGACTTTTATACAGCTTTTAGTTTAATTTTCAAATTCTTTTAATGTACTTATTATAATTGATGTAGCATCAAGCAACTGTTCTTTTGTTATTGTTAGTGGAGGAGCAAAACGAATTATATTTCCATGAGTGGGTTTTGCTAATAGTCCTTTTTCTGCTAATTTTAAACAAATATTCCAAGCTGTTTCACCCTGTTCAGAATCGTTAATTACAATAGCATTTAACAAACCTTTTCCTCTAACTTTAGAAGCAATAGTAGATGTTTTGATATAATTGTTTAACTCATCTCTAAAAACATTCCCTAAATTTCGAGCATTTGACATAAGATTTTCGTCAGAAATAACCTCAAGAGCCGCAATAGCAACGGCAGCTGCTAAAGGATTTCCTCCAAAAGTAGATCCGTGCTGCCCTGGTTTTATAACATTCATGATTTCATCACTAGCTAAAACTGCCGAAACAGGATAAACTCCTCCAGAGAGTGCTTTTCCTAAAATTAATATATCTGGTTGTACAAATGTTTCTTGTCTTTCACATTTATTTGTGCAGGTACAATTACCGCAAACCGCTAGTATGGACCCTGTTCGTGCAATACCCGTTTGAACTTCATCTGCAATGAATAAAATATTATTGTCCTTACAAATTTTTTGTGCTTTTGCAAGATAATCAGTGCTTGGTACATATACGCCTGCTTCGCCCTGAATGGGTTCTACTAAAAAGCCTGCAATATTTTTTGTTGATTGTATAACTTTTTTTAAAGCCTCTACATCATCATAAGCAATTCTAATAAACCCAGCGGTATAAGGACCAAAGTTTTTACGAGCATTATCATCATTAGAAAAAGATATAATTGTTGTAGTTCTTCCATGAAAATTGTTGTCGCAAACAATTATTTGGGCATCATTTTCAAGAATTCCTTTTTTTTCATAAGCCCACTTTCTACAAATTTTTATAGCCGTTTCAACAGCCTCTGCTCCAGTGTTCATGGGGAGAACTTTATCAAACCCAAAGAAACTTGTAATATACTTTTCATAAATCCCTAGTTTGTCATTATAAAAAGCTCTTGATGTTAGCGTAAGTGTTTGTGCCTGATTGATGAGGGCATTAATAATTTTTGGATGGCAATGACCTTGATTCACGGCAGAGTAAGCCGATAAAAAATCATAATATTTTTTTCCATCAACATCCCAAACAAAAACACCTTCTCCTTTTGAAAGAACAACCGGAAGGGGGTGGTAATTATGTGCTCCATATTGGTTTTCTAAAATAATCGCCTCATTAACATGTTTTTTTTCAGTAGCTAACATATACTTTTTTTTATTCCTTAATTTTTGAATGATAATATTCTATAACGCAAAGGTATTAAAAAATTATTAAAGGTATTCAGGACACTTTTTAAGTTAATCATTTTATAGATGAATTTTCCCGACTTGTCATTTTAGTGCGACAGATTTAAAAAACCGAATATATTTTAAAACTATTTCGTAATAAAAAGGAGTTTTTAGAGGTGGTCTTAATATATTTATGCTTTCAAAATCCTTTATGCAGAGTGTAACCAACTTCATTAATTTATTCGATGGAGACTATTATTTAGACTTCATCATTGAACCAAATTTGGAAGAAATTTATTTTGAGCAGCATTTTGTATTAGTTCATTATCAAGACAAAAGATATTACAAACAATCTCATGACTATATTCAAAAAAAGCAAAATGAAATTATTAATTTTGTAAAAAAAATATAATAACATGACACTCAGATATCGACTTGCTTTTTATTTATTTGGACTTATGGTTGGGATTATTTTTGTTTACTTTTTTATGACAAAGAAAGCTGAAGCTAGCGGTGTTTCATTTTGCTATTTACCCAATTGTAGGGTTTTAAAAGAACTGCGTTCTAAACCCTTAAAAATTGATAGTGAAGTTGAAAAATTGTTTACTCAAAAATCAATATCATTAAATGATGTAAAAACTAGTTTAGAACACGGTACAGTAGATTTTTCTCAAAGCAATATAAAAAGTAACGATGGGAAAAAATATCTCATAAAAGGTAGAACAATTTTAAACCAAAATATAACAATAGAAATGGTCAATTATACCGATTATGTTTTGCTTAAAAGTATTAAAAAAGAAAGGTAATTTATTTAGTGTCTATACAATGCAAATAGTCTATAAAATAATTAGAAGGAATGTAAGTTTCCTTCATCATTTCTGATTCTATTTTGTTTTTTAAAATAATATCTTTTTTATCACCCACATACTTTATTCGCATTATTGATAAAGGAGATACTTTAAGTTCTTCAAAATTTTCTCTCGCAAAATAAAAATAAGAAGTTAAAATTCTGATATTGCTTTTTGATTCATTATCATAATTTAAGGTACTGCATACGTTATTTTTAGAATGAATAAGAGTAACAAATTTTCCGTTTTCTAATTGAAATATTATTTTAGAATTTTTATCAACACAAAACGAAGGAATAAAATCAGTACTTTTTTGTATTTGTTGAACTTCTAACAAGGCAATACCATCAGAATTGATTAAAGAAAAAAACACCAGCTCTTTACTGTTTCCAAATACCCGTTCATAGACTAAAACATTATTTGTTTTTTTTATATAAGTGGTATCTGTTTTTTGTTCATAATCTATGCTACAATCTTTAATTTGTGCTATTAAGGTAATCCCAAAGATTAGAAAATAACCCAAGATTATTGCTTTTAACAATCTATTTTGGAACATAATAAAACAATTTTTTCGTTGTATATATTTGTGGTAAAAAATGCAAATATAGTGCCTCCATCTTTTATTTTGTATTTTTTTTTAATTTCATCTACTCGCATCGGAAAATTTCTTGTGGCACAATTTATTTTTATGTTTTGTAGTTTCTTCATAAATTCTTTTTGAAATGGTACAACTTCGTTCAACTCAAAACAGCGTCCAGGAAAAGCCATTTTATCATCAGAGGTAAACAAATGCGAATGAAGGTGCAGTTTTTTTATTTTATGATAACTCGACAAAGCATTAACATTTCCAGATTTCATGATGCTCCCATTAGGTTCATAAATATATTTTTTAGGAAGTGAATAGCTCACCTCGTAATTTTTTTTGTAAATAGTTTCAAAATTATTTATCTTTTCATTCTCCAGTGAAACAGCGTTTATTTTAATTTCGTCTTGATAGTTTTTTTCTAATTCCCACAACAACTCTTTAACTTCGTTTTTTATACTGATTATATGAATTTTTTTTACAAATTTTAGTTCTTTAATTCCCGTTGAAATATCTAATAATGGAGCGGTTTTGATTAAAATATTTTTTGAATAATTAAAATAAGTATTCAATAAAAGTGGCACATTAGGCAGGCAGTCGTTAAGAATAAATACTTTTCCTTTAGTATCATTTCGTCTTGAAGGATCTATATATATCCAATCAAAAGTTAGCTTTAATTGTGATAAAATGGCAAGTCCATCGCCATGAAAGCATTGTATGTTTTTTTGGTTGATTACCAGAAAATTATGTGCTACTATATGATGCAATTCTTCGTCTATTTCGCAATGAAATACTTGTTTCATTTTTTTTGCAAAATAGAATGCATCAACCCCAAAACCTCCTGTAATGTCAATTATTGCAGTACCGTTCATTAGCGTTGATTTATATGCTGCAGTAACTTCTGACGAGGTTTGTTCTATTGAAATTTTTGAAGGAAAAATAATGTCTGTTGTATTAAACCACGTGGGTAATTTGTCCTTTGATTTCTTTTTGGCACTTATTTGATTTAGAATTTCGGTATAATTAGCACTTGGAAATGGATTTTTTTTAAGAGCCAAAATTTCTAAATTTTGATTCAAATTTTCATGAATAAAATTCTGAATTTCTTTTGATAATAAATGCTTGATGTTCAACACTTATTTGCTTTTTGTAATGAGTTTGACAAAAGTATGGTTTGGAAAAAATTCTTTTGCAATCACTTTTAAAATAGTAAATAGCGGTACGGCAACAATCATACCTATGATTCCAAATAAAAATCCTGCTGTTAAAATAACCAAGAAAATTTGCAACGGATGCGAATTAGTGCTTTTTGAAAATATAATGGGTTGGCTGATGTTGTTATCAATAAATTGAACTAACATGAAACCAATTACAACATAAATTGTTATTTGAATTGCATCTGTATCTAAGTAGTTAAGCTGAATTGAACTAATTAAAGTTAAAATTGCTGCAAAAAAAGCACTAATAATTGGTCCTACATAAGGGATTATATTTAGAATGGCACATAAAAAAGCAATAATAAAAGCATTGTCAATTTTAAAAATGAGTAAAACAACTAAATACAAAATAAAAACTATGAATAATTGAAACATTAGTCCAATGAAGTAGCGAGTTAATAAATCTTTACTCTTTTTTGTTGCTTGTAGAATTTTTTGTTTATTTTGAGCAGGTAATAATTTTTCAAAACTAGCATAGTAATACATTTTGTCTTTTAATAAAAAAAAGGTAATAAACATTACAGAAACTAAGCCAACACTAAAATTGCCTATTACACCAAGTATTATATTGATTAAACGGGGAATAAAATTAAAGTCGATAGCATTAAAAATTTTAGCGTTTTCGATTATGTTTGATACATTAATATTGTATTTAGATAAATAAAATAAAAGTTGGTTTAATGCAACATTATAATTATTTTTTATTGTATTCAAATCTAACAACGAAAGTTTTTCTACCTGACTGAGAATTAAGGGAACAAATAGCAAAATAAAACAAGACAATAAAAACACAAATAAAACAAGAGTTGTGGTTACTGCCAGTGTGTTATTAAATTTTAATTTGAGCTTAAGAAATTTTACAATAGGATTAGCAATAAGTGTAAAAACAATAGAAACAATGAAATAGATTAAAACTGTTGAAATTTGTTTCAATATAAAGATAACAAGTATGGCTATTAGAACAAATCCTAAAGCCTTTAAAATTCCAATGGCTATTGTATTTGAAGACATTTTTTAATTTTTAAAAACATAGTTTATGATATTTGCTCCCATCTTAAATGCTTTTTCTCGAACAGATTCTGGGTCGTTGTGCACTTCTTTATCCTCCCAGCCATCTCCCAAATCGCACTCAAAAGTGTAGAGTAACACTAATTTATTTTCAATAAAAATTCCAAAAGCCTGTGGTTGTTTGTTATCATGCTCATGAATTTTTGGTAACCCATTTGGAAACGAATACGGGCTTTTAAATATTTCATGACTAGCCGAAATTTCTTTTAATTCATTATTGGGAAATAGTTTTTTTATTTCTTTTCTAATATATTGATCCATTCCATAGTTGTCATCTATGTGTAAAAATCCACCTGCAGAAAGATATTTTTGAAGATTTATAACATCATTTGCACTAAAAACTACATTCCCATGCCCCGTCAAATGAAC
>DAINSR010000160.1:0-5671 GCA_036741255.1 Flavobacterium sp. | reverse complement strand
ATTTTAAAATTGATGGTAAAAACATTGGCAATTTAGTTCAACTAGACATTCAAGAATTGTTTGACTGGTTTAAATCATTGCCACAAAAATTAACCGAAAAGCAAAATGCTATTGCAAAAGAAATTATCAAAGAAATTGATGCAAGGCTACAGTTTTTACTAGATGTGGGATTAAATTATTTAACACTCAACCGAAGTTCAAAATCTCTTTCAGGTGGTGAAGCACAACGCATTAGATTAGCAACGCAGATAGGTTCTCAATTAGTGGGAGTTTTATATATTTTAGACGAACCCAGCATTGGATTACATCAAAGAGACAATGAACGCCTTATAAAATCACTAGAAAATTTAAGAGATATTGGTAATTCTATAATTGTTGTTGAACACGACAAAGACATGATTGAACGAGCCGATTATGTAATTGACATTGGACCAAAAGCAGGACGTTTTGGCGGAAAAATTATAAGTCAAGGAACTCCAAAAGAACTGATGTTAGAAAACACTATAACGGCTCAATACATGAGTGGTAACATGAAAATTGAAGTTCCAAAAGAGCGAAGAAAAGGAAACGGAAAATTCATTAAACTTTCAGGTGCTAGTGGCAATAACTTAAAAAATGTGAGTGTTGAATTTCCGTTAGGGCAATTAATTTGTGTAACAGGAGTTTCGGGTTCTGGTAAATCTACCTTAGTAAATGGTACACTCTACCCTATTTTAAATACCCACTTTTTTAATGGTGTAAAAAAGCCACAGCCTTACAAAAAAATTGAGGGATTAGAACATATTGATAAAGTAATTGAAATAGATCAAAGTCCTATTGGTCGAACTCCAAGAAGTAACCCTGCAACATATACCGATGTTTTTTCTGAAATTAGAAAATTATATACCCTTACGCCCGAAGCCATGATTAGAGGGTATAAAGCAGGACGTTTTAGCTTTAATGTTTCTGGTGGGAGATGTGAAACCTGTGAAGGATCTGGAGTTAGGACAATAGAAATGAGTTTTTTACCAGATGTTTATGTAGAATGTGAAACCTGCCAAGGAAAACGATTTAACCGAGAAACCTTAGAAATTAGATACAAAGGGAAATCTATTGCTGATGTATTAAACATGACAGTGGATGAAGCTGTAGATTTTTTTGAGAATATCCCTAAAATTTATAGAAAGGTAAAAACCATTCAAGAAGTTGGATTAGGTTATATTACCTTGGGGCAGCAAAGCACTACGCTTTCTGGTGGTGAGGCACAACGCATTAAACTAGCATCTGAATTATCTAAAAAAGATACAGGTAATACGTTTTATATTTTAGATGAACCCACAACAGGCTTACATTTTGAAGATATTAGAGTATTAATGGATGTCATTAACGTGCTAGTAGATAAAGGAAATACGGTTTTAATTATTGAACATAATTTAGATGTGGTTAAACTAGCCGATCATGTAATTGATATTGGCTATGAAGGTGGAAAAGGCGGTGGAGAAGTAGTTGCTAAAGGCACTCCAGAGCAAATAATAAAAAATAAAAAAAGCTATACAGCTCAATTTTTAAAATACGAACTCAATAATTAGGCAATTAAAAACACAATAATTATGGTATCAGATTACGAAAATGAAGAAGAAAGAATTCAGTCAAAATTTAAACAAAAGACTTGGAATGAAATAAGAGCCAATGACTCTTGGGCAATTTTTAAAGTCATGTCTGAGTTTGTAAACGGCTATGAAACCATGGGGAGAATAGGCCCTTGTGTAACTATTTTTGGGTCTGCTAGAATAAAACCAGATGATAAATACTATTTATTGGCTGAAAGAATTGCTTATAAAATAAGTAAAGGAGGATATGGAGTAATTACGGGTGGTGGTCCCGGAATTATGGAGGCAGGTAATAAAGGAGCTCATTATGGTGGCGGAACATCTGTGGGTTTAAATATTGAATTACCTTTTGAGCAACATTTTAACCCTTATATTGATAGAGATAAAAACCTAAATTTTGATTATTTTTTTGTCAGAAAGGTAATGTTTGTAAAATATTCACAAGGGTTTGTGGTAATGCCAGGAGGTTTTGGAACATTAGACGAACTCTTTGAAGCCATTACATTAATACAGACTCAGAAAATAGCCAAATTTCCAATAATTTTAGTGGGAACTGAATTTTGGACAGGTTTAATTGAGTGGATTAAATCTACTCTTTTAGATAAATTTCAAACTATTAGTCCCACTGATTTGAACTTAATTCAAATTGTTGATCATGAAGATCAAGTGCTTGATGCCTTAGATGAATTTTATAAAAAATATAATCTGTGTCCTAATTTTTAAAAACTGCTTAATAAAGCGTTTTCACCTTTATATGGTTAAAATAAATGGTTTAAAAAGTTTACGTTGGTAGAAGTGATTTAAACTTTGTTAATCTAATTTTTTTAAACACAGATTCTTTACATTTATAAAAAATCTACTCTTGAAATTAAAATATATTTTATCATTTTGTTTTGTTTGTGCATCTCTAGCAATGGGGCAGCACTCCGTTAAGATTAATGCTAAAATCAATACAATTGAAAAAACAATTCAAGTTGAACAAGAAATTGAATATTTTAATTCTTCAAGTATAACAATTAATACACTATATTTTAACGATTGGAACAATGCTTTTTCTGATAAAAATAGTCCTCTGGGCAAACGTTTTTCAGACGAATTTATAAGAGCTTTTCATCTTGCAAAACAATTAGATAGAGGTTATACTAAAATTGTGAGTGTGCAAGATGACACCTTTGAAAATCTAAAATGGAATAGAAAAAATGCTAATATTGACCTCGTAGAAGTTCACTTAAACAAACCCATAAAACCTAATACAAAACAACGTATTAAAATCTATTATGAACTAAAAATTCCGAATGATAAGTTTACAAATTATGGGTTTAATAATGAAGGTCAAATATATTTAAAAGATTGTTTTTTAAGTATTTGTAGATTTGAAAACAATCATTTTTTACTTCAAAGCAATGAAAATTTAGATGATATTTCAAACAGTAATGCGTCATATTCTTTAGATATAGAAATTCCTAATAACTATATTCTTATTAGTGATTTAAAGGAAGTAGCATTGCAAAATGTGAACAATTTAAAAAAATACATACTTAAAGAAAATTCCAGACAGTCGTTTTCAATAGTATTGCTTCCTGAAAGTAAAAACAATTACAACAACTACAAAAATGATAAAGCTGAGGTTGTTAGCAATTTGAACGACAAAAGATTGAATGAAATACAAATTGCCTTAATCATTGATAAGATTACAAGCTTTGTTTCAGATGAATTAGGTTATAAAAGCTCAAAAAAGGTATTAGTTTCTAAAGAAGATTATGCAAAAAATCCATTTTATGGTGTCAATCAGCTCCCCTCTTTTATAAATCCGTTTCCAGATGAATTTATTTTTGAAATTAAGTTTATAAAAACTTATCTGGCTCAATTGTTAAAAGAAAATATACAAATAAATCACAGAAACGACCACTGGATTGAAGAGGGCATTCAGCAATTTATTTTAACAAAATACATTGAAATTAACTATCCAAAATTTAACATGCTGGGCAGTTTGTCAAAAATTAAATTGCTCAAAGGCTACAACATTATCAATACAGACTTTAATGATCAGTTTTATTATTTACACACATTAATGACGAGAAAAAATCTTGATCAACCACTGGGCGATGCAAAAAATACTTTCGTAAAGTTTAACGAACAAATTGCAGGAAAGTATAGAGCAGGTTTAAACTTAAATTACTTAGATGCCTATTTAGAAAATAATATTGTAAAAAACAGTATTTCAGAATTTATGAATTTGAATCAAAATTCTCAAACGAGCAAGCATGATTTTAAATACATTTTACAAAAAAATTCTTCAAAAAAAATAGATTGGTTTTTTAAAACATTGGTAGAAAAAAGAGATTTAATCGATTTTAAATTTGGATCAATAAAAAGCAGTAATGATTCTTTAGCTGTGAGTATTAAAAACAAAACAAAAGCAAACGTACCCATTCCGCTATATGGTATTCATAATGACAGTATTGTTTTTAAAAAATGGATTGAAAATGTAAAAACAGATACCACTATTGTAGTTTCTAAGGATAACATTGAAAAACTTGTACTCAATTATAAGAAAGAAGTCCCCGAAAACAATTTAAGAAACAACTGGTACGCTACAAAAGGTTTTTTATTTAACCATCGCCCACTAAAATTTAATTTTTTAAAAGACCTAGAAAACCCATATTACAACCAAGTTTTTTATGTTCCTTCATTTGAATTTAATTTATATGACGGAATGAAATTTGGAATTAAATTCAACAATAAATCCATATTAGATAAACCTTTTACCTTTAATATAACTCCAGAATATTCAACCAATACTCAAAAAATTGTGGGAGCCGTTTCAGGATTAGTTAATCAAAATATTAGAGATGGTAGGCTATACAACATAAAATATAGCGTGTCTGCCTCCACTTCGCATTATGCTCCACAGGCACTTTATACAAGAATAATTCCACGAATTTCTTTTAGATTTAGAGATGAGAATTTTAGAAATAATAAAAATGAAGTCATCCAACTTACTCAATACTATGTAAATAGAGAAAAATCAAACTACACCCAAGAAAATACCACGCAGAATTATTCAATTTTTAATGCACGCTATTTTAACATTCAATCAGAGGTTACTAAACATTTTGCTTTCAACACAGATTTACAAGTATCAGGAACCTTTGGAAAAATAGCAACCGAAATAGAATATCGAAAGCTTTTTGAAGATAACAGACGTATTACTATGCGATTTTATTTTGGAGCTTTTATGTACAATGACATTCGTTCTGATTTTTTTAGTTTTGGAATAGATAGAACTACAGATTATCTATTTAACTACAATTTACTGGGTAGATCAGAATCAACAGGCTTGTTTAGTCAGCAATATGTTGCCGCAGATGGTGGTTTTAAAACAAAATTTCAAAATAGTTTTGCAAATCAATGGATAACATCTATTAACAGTAGTTTTAACATTTGGAATTGGATAGAAATATATGGCGATGTGGGTGCTTTTAAAAATAAATATGCTAATACACAATACATTTTTGATAGTGGATTGCGACTCAATTTAGTACCTGACTATTTTGAACTATTTTTTCCTGTTTACTCATCAAACGGTTTAGAACTCAATCAAAATAATTATGGTCAAAAAATTAGATTTGTAATTACATTAAGTCCTAAAACCCTTATTTCACTTTTTACCAGACAATGGTTTTAATTTAATTTATTGAATAAAAATAGTTGATTTTTGTAATTTATTGATTTATTTTTAATGAATCTACAAAAAAAAATGAATAATATATTTTTTTAGCATAAATATTAGTTATGATGTTATAATTTATTCGTTCAATTTACTAAATTTGCACCACCTCAATATGATGTACAAATATGGATGCTCAAATTAATTCAAATTTAACTTTTGAAGATTTCAAATTAGAAGTACTCAAAGATTATAGAACTGCTGTAATTAGTAGAGAGTGTAGTCTTTTAGGTAGAAAAGAGGTACTTTCTGGAAAGGCAAAATTTGGAATTTTTGGAGATGGTAAAGAGGTGCCACTATTAGCCATGGCAAAATCTTTTAAAAATGGGGATTTTCGCTCAGGATATTATCG
>DAINSR010000159.1:0-5720 GCA_036741255.1 Flavobacterium sp. | reverse complement strand
TTGACAAACCTGACTAAAAGAGTAATCTGCTTTTGCTTTTTGAACCACAATAATACTCCCTTGTTCTTTACTAAAGGTAGTGTCTTGAAAAAACCGAAATACGTCTTCTAGTTCATAATATCCTAAATAAGTATTTGAACTATTTAAAACAGGTAAAAGGGTGCATTCATTTTTACCAAATTCCTCTAAAACGTCTAACCAAAGCATATTGTCTCTCACATAGAAACGTTCAAAATTATATTTTAAATTGTCAATTTGAATACTTAAATCGTTTAGCTCAACTGTTTCTTTGTTAATACAGCCCACATAAACACCATCATCACAAACAGGAAAATGAGAATAAGGAAAGTCCATAAAAATATTTTCTGCCTCGGCAAGTGTTTGTACTGTGTTTAACGGTTGAATATCACTAATAATAAAATCTGTCAGTTGATTCATATCAATATATTTCTTTGCAAAATAATCAAAAAAAACAATACTAAACCTATAAGTCTTTGTATTTTTGTAATTAATTATGACAACCCTATGACAAAATTATCTGTAAACATCAATAAAATTGCAACGTTAAGAAATTCAAGAGGTTCAAATGTGCCCAATATACTTGAGGTAGCTCAAGATTTACAGCGTTTTGGAGCACAAGGCATCACTATTCACCCAAGACCAGATGAGCGACACATAAAATATCAAGATGCTTTTGACTTAAAAAATGTTGTTCACACAGAATATAATATTGAAGGGAATCCAAATGTAAAATTTGTGGATATGGTTTTAAAAGTCAAACCCACACAAGTAACCCTGGTACCAGATGCAGATGATGCCTTAACATCAAATGCGGGCTGGGATACCATAACCTATGCCTCTTTTTTAAGAGAAATTATACAAGAGTTTAAAAACAACAATATTAGAACTTCTATTTTTGTAAATCCTGAAATAGATATGATAAAAGGAGCTCTTAAAACAAATACAGACCGAATAGAATTATACACAGAACCTTTTGCACATCTTTATAATTCAGATCCTAAACTTTCCATAGAACCTTATAAAAAAGCGGCACTTGTGGCTCAAGATTTGGGTATTGGTGTGAATGCCGGACACGATTTAAGCTTGAATAACATTCAGTTTTTCAAACAACAAATCCCTAATTTACTAGAAGTTTCTATAGGTCATGCACTCATAGTAGAATCACTCTATTTAGGTTTTGATAATGTAATAAACATGTATTTGAATAAGTTAAAAAATTAAGTTATTTCAAGAACTGTAAATTTAAACCAGCAGATGATCTTACATTCAAAAATAGAAGGAACAGGAAAACCATTTGTTATTCTTCATGGATTTTTAGGGATGCTCGACAATTGGAAATCACTTGGAACTCAATTTGCACATTTAGGCTATCAGGTTCATTTAATAGACCTTAGAAATCATGGAAAAAGTTTTCATTCTGATGAGTTTTCTTATGAAATAATGGCTCAAGATGTTTTGCATTATTGCGAATATCATAAACTAGAACAAATTATTTTACTGGGTCATTCTATGGGGGGTAAAACCGCTATGCTTTTTGCAACAAATTACCCTCAAATTATGGATAAATTAATTATTGCAGACATTGCCCCAAAGTTTTATCCTCCTCATCATCAAAGCATTTTAGAAGGATTAAACGCTGTTGATTTTTCAAAAAAACCATCACGAGTAAATGTAGAAGAAATTCTTTCTAAGTATATAACCGATTTTAATACCCGACAATTTTTATTGAAAAGCTTGTATTGGGAAACTCCAGATCAACTTGCCTTTAGATTTAACCTTCACGTTTTTAACCAGAAAATTGACGAAATAGGGGTTGCTTTACCAGGGAATAATAAATTTTTAAAGCCTACACTATTTTTAAGGGGTGCCAACTCAAATTACATACTCAATTCTGATATTGATATTATAAAATTTCACTTCACTAACGCTGTAATTAGCACAATTCCAAATGCAGGTCACTGGCTTCATGCAGAAAATCCTAAAGACTTTTTTTCAGAAGTGGATAGTTTTTTAAAAAAGTAATTTTCACACATATTTTTTATATAATAAACTGTTAAATAAATTTATTTTTCTTAAATTTGATGTGTTAAAATTTTTAAATTTTCAAAAAAACACACTAACATATTTTACATTATGAAAAATTTTCTTTCTCTTGCAGTTTTTGTATTAGTTGGCTACCCTATGTTTGCAGGCGGATATAGAGTGAGCATTCAAGGACAAAAACAACTTGCCATGGGGCACACGGGGGTTGCCATTGTAAATAGTGCCGAGACTGCTTTTTTTAACCCAGCGGGAATGGCATATTTAAAAAATAATTTTAACTTGTCTGTTGGTGGCAGTGCTTTGTTTTCAAAAACACGATTTCAAGAAAACACATTTAACACAACTGCAAGCTCAGATAATCTAGGGACTCCATTTAATTTGTATGCAACATACAAAATAACAGATTGGTTATCAGCTGGTTTAGCTGTTTATACTCCTTATGGAAGTGCTGTGGAATGGGAGCAAAACTGGCAAGGAGCATATTTAGTCAATAACATTGATTTAAAAGCCGTTTTTATTCAGCCTACAATATCCATTAAAATTGCAGAGGAATTTAGTATTGGTGGAGGACCAATATATGCAGTGGGGGGAGTCAATTTTAACAGAAATCTTTTTGCTTCAAACGGTGTTTTTCAACAAAATGGAGATCCGACAGATTTGACAGTTGATGCACAAGGAATAACTGCATGGGGATATAATATTGGAATGATGTTTAACCCATCAAGCAAAGTAAGATTAGGCTTAAACTATCGTTCAGAAATTACCATGAAAGCTAAAAATGGTAAGGCAACATTTAATGATGTGCCAAGTTTTGCAGCTTCAACTTTTACAAACACTACTTTTAATGCAGATTTACCACTACCAGCCGAGGTTACTGCAGGTATATCTTGTTTTGTTACAGACAAATGGTTGCTTGCTTTTGACTTTAATTATGCACAATGGAGTGCTTATGAAAGTTTAAATGTTCAGTTTAATAATGGGCTACCCACATCTGTTAATCCAAGAAATTATAAAAACACGAGTACTTATAGAGTGGGGACACAATATGCAGCTAATGATAAATTTACCTTTAGAGCGGGCTGGTATTTTGACGAAAGTCCTGTGCAAGATGGTTATTTTGCTCCTGAAACACCCCGAAATAATTCTATGGGATTTACGGGTGGTTTAACCTATCAATTAAATCCAAAATTTGGAATAGATGTTTCTTTCTTATACTTACATTTTGACGAAATTGACAATTCTTATGATTATAACGCAAACGGACAATTTGCAGGAACTTATAAATCTAGCGTGTTTTCTCCAGGAATAGGCATTACTTACGGATTTTAATTAAATAAAATAAACGATGAAAAATAAATTTTTATATTTATCTGTTCTAGTAGCGGGTTTAGTAGCTTGCGAACCAGAATTTAAAAACCCTGTTGAAGCAAATTATACTGCTGGTGAAGCTGATTTTAGTACTTATGTAGCCGTTGGAAATTCACTCACATCAGGATTTATGGATGGTACGGTTTTTAAAAGTGGTCAGGCTAATTCGTTTCCTAATTTATTAGCACAACAATTTGCACAAGTTGGCGGCGGAGTTTTTACACAACCTTCTTATGCTGAAGATATTAATGATAGTGGCGGGATCTTAGGACTATCAGGATTCAATACTCGTTTAATTGTAAATGCAACATTAGGAGCACCACAAAATTTAAACGAACCCATCAACATCACCTTAAGTCCACAAGCAACTGCATACAATAATATGGGTGTTCCAGGAGCAAAATCATTTCACTTACTAATTCCAGGATATGGAAACCCAGCCAATTTGGCTTCGGGGGGAGCTAATCCTTATTTTGTGCGTCATGCCACATCGCTCACGGCTACTGTTTTAGGTGATGCTGTTTCTCAAAATCCAACCTTTTTTACAAATTGGATAGGAGGCAATGATGTATTGTCTTATGCTACTTCTGGTGGAGTAGGGGTAGATCAAACAGGAAATGCAAACCCAACAACTTATGGAAGTAATGATATTACAGATCCTTCACTTTTTCATGCAGTTTATGATTTAATTATTAATGGAGGCATAAATGCAACTTTTGGAAACGTAACTGGTTTGGCACAAAATGGAGCAAAAGGAGTTGTTGCTACTATTCCAAATGTTACCTCCATACCTTATTTTACAACTGTTCCTTACAATGCCATACCTGCATCAAAAGTCGCTACAAATACAAACGCAATTCAATTATATGATTTTTTAGCACAGGTAACAGCTGGCAGAATAAACCCTTTATCTACTGCAGTGGGGACAACAAATCCAGTTTTAATTGTTGATGAAACACTCACAAGTTTGAGTACGCAAATATCAAGTGTAGCAACAACTATTCCTTCCCTTGCTCCTTATGCAACCGCCTTGGGTCAGTTATATGGTAAAGCACGTCAGGCAGCCGCAACCGATTTAATTTTATTACCAGCCTCGAGCAAATTAGGAACAAAAAACTCTGCAGGAACTGCCCCATTTGATATTAACGGCGTTTCTTTCCCTTTACAAGATGGAGATGTTTTAATTCCTTCTGAACAAGCAGCTATTGCAACTGCTACTAATGCTTATAATGCATCAATCAAGGCTATTGCGGCTTCAAAAAATTTAGCTGTTGCGGATATGAATGCCATATTAACAATTTTAGTATCAGGGTTAAAATCAGAAAACGGAACTATATATACGGCTAATTATTTCTCTGGTGGGACATCAGAATTTAAAGTATTATTTTCTTTAGACGGAGTACACCCAAATGCCAGAGGCTATGCTGTAATTGCAAATGAGATTATTAAAACCATCAACACACATTACAAATCAAATATCCCGTTTTTGAATCCTAATAATTTTCCTGGAACAACAATACTTCTTAATAATTAAAAAAAAAATGAAGTTATTTTAAATTGAGGCTGTCTAAAAAAGATAATTTTTGTCAAGCTAAACTCGTTTTTGGTTTTTATAAGTATTTGAAAATCAGTAATATTTATATTTTTAAAAAATCGAAATAATAAAATCAAGACTTTTTATTTATCGCTTTTTATGAATTTACTAATCAAACTTTTTATTTCTACGGTTTTAGTTTTTGTTTTAGCTCAATTTTTACCTGGTATTGGTGTAGATAGCTTTAAAACAGCCATTTTTGTTGCTATTGTATTAGCTTTGTTAAACACCTTTTTAAAACCAATACTTGTAATTTTAACCATACCTTTCACATTACTAACCTTGGGACTATTTTTATTAGTAATTAATGCTGTTATCATTATTATTTGTGATAAAATAATAGACGGTTTTGGAGTAGCTAGTTTTTGGTATGCTCTTTCATTCAGTTTGTCGCTTTCTATTTTGCAGTCTATTTTAAACGCAATTTTTATTGATAAAAAGTAGGCTTTCAAGATTTTTGAGAAAATTAATAATCTAATGGTATTATAGTAAAAATAAATTGTGCCAAGTTAATTTCATTTTTGTGAGGTTGTCTAAATTTTCTTTTAACCTTTCTAGATTTTTTCGCTTTGATTGTCCATCAAAGTGTAGCCTGATTTTGGCATTAGTAAAATTTTACAAAAGCTAAATAGCTGATTAATTTTAACCCAAAATACGCATTAGACTTCGTGATGAAAGCTAAAAATACAATAAA
>DAINSR010000158.1:3790-5733 GCA_036741255.1 Flavobacterium sp. | reverse complement strand
TAGCCCAAATAGCATTTTCGCCAGAAATTGTAATGTATGATTTTGATGCAGAAAGCTCAAGGTCTTTTGCAGTGGCTTTAACTGTTAGGGTTGTATTTTCTTTAAATCGTTTTGCTGTTTCTTTTATAACTGCAAATGCTTCAGGCAGAATGTCGTTTAAAACTTTTTCAGAAATTTGATAAGCCTCTTGCTCAAGCATGTCTATTGAAGCATATATATCTTCTCTTGCATCTATATCAATAGTGTTTTCTGCTTCTGTTTTTAATGCTTCTATTTTAGTATCTTTTTCAGATCGTGCTTCTTTTATTTTTTGTTTAAATTCAGCTGTTTTTAATCTTAATTCGTCATGAGATAAAGCGGCTAATGCTGTTTCAAAAGTGTGGATTTTTTCTATTAGTGGTTGGATGCTTTTAACATCTCTCTCTGATTTATCACCCACAAATGTTTTTAATATGGACTGTAACAAACTCATAATGGTTATTTTTTAAATATTTTTTATTTATTCTCTTCAAATGTTGTGGTAAACTTTATACTAAATGTGCAAATGACAACTATAAATTTACAAGTTTTAAGACAAATGTTACAAACTAATCGTCTTGTGGTAGCCAATTGCTTAAACAAAAAAAAAGCCTCTACTTGAGACTTTGATAATTTTATTTTTGTGCTTTTAATATTCATCCTCGTTCCAAAGATAATCTTCGTCAGTTGGATAATCTGGCCAAATTTCTTCCATAGATTCATAGATTTCTCCTTCGTCTTCAATGGATTGAAGATTTTCTACAACCTCCAAGGGTGCTCCAGCTCTAATGGCATAATCTATAAGTTCGTCTTTTGTAGCAGGCCAAGGAGCATCACTTAAATAAGATGCTAGTTCTAGTGTCCAATACATGATAGGTAGATTTAATTTTATGCAAAAATAAATTTTTAACTTATAAAGTCAAGTTTTTTTTGATTTATTTTAAAATATTTTTAAGAACGTATTGTTTTGATAAAAGTCGAAAGTTGAAACTCAAAAAAATATTTCAACAACGTAGCTAAATAATTTTTAAACCTTGATTAATAAAACGATACAATTTAATACTAACTACCACATTCTACTTTCTAGGTATCCATTTAATTTCAGTGGCGTTTAAATCTTGTGTCAATTTTCGTGCCAGCACAAATAGATAGTCAGAAAGGCGGTTTAAATATATTAAAACTAATTTGTTAATGGGTTCTAAATCGTTTAAATGAACTGATAATCTTTCTGCTCTGCGACACACGCATCTAGCAATATGACAATATGACACTGTTGTGTGACCTCCTGGAAGTATAAAATGAGTCATTTTTGATAGTGAATCTTCCATAAAATCAATCTCCCTTTCTAAAAAATCAATGTCTGAAAGCATTAAACCTAAATTTTGTAGTCGAGGCATTCCGTTTTCTAAGATTTCATTTTCGGGCGGTGTAGCTAAAATTGCTCCAGCAGTAAAAAGTCGGTCTTGAATTTCTGTTAAAACATTTTTGTAGTGTGAACTTATATTTTGGTCTTTTATTAATCCAATGTGCGAGTTGAGTTCGTCCACTGTTCCATAGCATTCTATTCTAATATGGTGTTTAGAAACTCTAGTACCACCATAAAGAGCTGTAGTGCCTTCATCTCCTGTTTTTGTATAAATTTTCATCTATTAATAATGTTGTTCTTTAAGTTTTTTCAAAGATAGCCTAAAGTATGTAAATTAAAAAATGATTTGTTTGATAGCCTTAATTTCTTTTTAAAAATCATTTTTTTACTAGTATTTATCATTTTTTTAGTCCTAAAGTTTACTAATTTTATTAATTAAAACAATTAAATTTGGCTAATAAACATTATTTGCTTAAATTTGCCCCCAATTTATAACAAAATATTTTAAACATGAAAAATTATGAAACTGTTTTCATCTTGAATCCCGTTTTATCTGAAC
>DAINSR010000158.1:0-3780 GCA_036741255.1 Flavobacterium sp. | reverse complement strand
CAACAGATAAAGGAAACAGTTAGCAAGTTTGAAGATTATCTTACTTCTAAAGGTTCAAAGATGGTGGCTAAAGAGGATTGGGGCTTAAAAAAATTAGCTTATGAAATCCAAAACAAAAAAAGTGGTTTTTATCACTTATTTCAATTTGAAGCTCCAGCAGAGGTTTTGCTAGGTTTTGAAACAGAGTTTAAAAGAGATGAAAGAGTAATGCGTTTTTTAACCGTTACACTAGACAAACATGCCATATCATGGGCAGAAAGAAGAAGAGAAAAATTAAAAGCTAAATCAAACTAATTATGGCATCTTTAGAGCAATCCGCAAAAGGTAAAAAAGAGGGAGATATTAGATATCTTACGCCCTTAAATATAGATACTAACAAACAAAAAAAATATTGTCGTTTTAAAAAATCAGGTATAAAATACATTGATTATAAAGATGCCGATTTTTTATTAAAGTTTGTAAACGAACAAGGTAAAATTTTACCAAGAAGATTAACAGGTACATCTTTAAAATATCAAAGAAAGGTATCTGTGGCAGTAAAAAGAGCAAGACACATTGCACTAATGCCTTATGTGGCAGATTTATTAAAATAATAATTAATTAAGTTGTTGCCACGTTATATAAACGGGCTAACTTCTACAAAATAAAGGACAACAACATGGAACTCATTTTAAAACAAGACGTTCAAAATTTAGGTTTTAAAGACGATGTAGTAAACGTAAAAAACGGTTATGGTCGCAATTATTTAATTCCACAAGGATTTGCTGTTTTAGCCACTCCATCTGCAAAAAAAGTATTAGCAGAAAACTTGAAACAAAAAGCCCACAAGGAACAAAAATTAGTTGATAATGCTACAAAAATAGCTAATGACTTAAAAGCATTAGAAATTAAAATTGCAGCAAAAGCTGGTGGCGAAAAATTATTTGGTTCTATCACAAATGCAAATATTGCTGAGGTTTTAGCATCTAATGGATTTGATATAGACAAAAAATTTATTTCAAGTGGAATTGTTAAGCGTTTAGGTAAATATACCGCTAATGTTAGATTACACAGAAATGTGCTCGTAGAATTATCTTATGAAATTGTTGCAGACAAATCATAAGTTTAATAATTATATTGTAAAAGCCTTCTTTTTAAGAGGGCTTTTTTTTTATCTTTACCTTTCAATTAATTCTACAAATGAAATATGCCCGATTAACAAAAGAACAATTAGAAGAATTGCATCCTGAATTTATCAACTTTTTATCAACTCAATCTATTGATAAAGAAGAGTGGAATCAAATCAAACTCCATAAACCCGATATTGCTCTTCAAGAAATTGATGTTTTTTCAGACTTAATTTGGGAAAAAGCTTTATCAAACGTTACTTATATTGATCACTTTTCATCTAATTATATTTTCTTATTCAAGTGTGATGCAACGGTTATTTATTCGTTAATTATCAAAACTACTAATAATGATATAGATTTTTTAACAAAAGAAGGTATCAATTGGTTGAGTGAAAATATGTTTTTAAATGAAGTTGAGATTCAAAAGGGCAAAAAAAAAATATCAAACGATAGAAATCAATCTCTTTTTAAAATCATAAAAGAGGGTGGTATTATTAGTAAGGGCGAGTTATTTTCAAAATTAGAACATCTTATAAAAAATTAAATTCATGAATGTTTTAGAAACTATTACACAGCTTAGATTAGAATTAAACGAACACAATTATAATTATTATGTACTTGATAATCCTACTATTTCAGATTATGAGTTTGATATTAAATTGCGAGAATTACAAGATTTAGAGAGAAAATATCCCGAATTTTATGATGAAAATTCGCCTTCTGTTCGCGTGGGCGGAAGCATCACTAAAAATTTTGAAACCATAAAGCACGAATTTAGAATGTATTCGCTTGATAATTCTTATTCAAAAGAAGATTTAATTGACTGGGAGGTTCGTTGTAAAAAAAATTTAGGTAATGTTCCCATCAATTATACTTGCGAATTAAAATATGATGGAGCATCTATAAGTATTAGTTATGAAAATGGTATTTTAAAGCGTGCTGTTACTCGTGGCGATGGTTTTCAGGGTGATGATGTTACTAATAATATAAAAACTATAAAAGCAGTTCCTATTAAGCTAAGAGGAAGTGATTTTCCTGATAAATTTGAAATAAGAGGTGAAATCATTCTGCCTTTTGAGGGTTTTGAAAAAATGAATCAAGAATTAATAGAAATTGGTGAAACGCCTTATTCAAACCCTAGAAATACAGCCTCAGGAAGTTTAAAATTACAAGATAGTGCCGAGGTGGCAAAAAGACCTTTAGATTGTTTGTTATATGCCATTACAGGTTCTAATCTTCCTTTAAAAACTCAAGATGAGGCTTTACAAAAAGCACGCCAGTGGGGGTTTAAAGTTCCACTAGAATCAAAGTTAGCGGCAAATTTAGATGAAGTTTTTCAGTTTATCGACTATTGGAATGAACATCGGCACAACCTTCCTTATGAAACAGACGGCGTTGTAATAAAGGTAAATTTAATTCAATATCAAGAAGAACTCGGTTATACTGCAAAATCGCCCCGCTGGGCAATGGCTTATAAGTTTAAATCAGAGCAAGTGAGTACGGTTTTAAATTCTATATCTTATCAAGTGGGCAGAACAGGTGCTATAACCCCAGTGGCTAATCTAAAACCTGTTCAATTAGCAGGTACTGTTGTAAAAAGAGCTTCACTCCACAATGCTGATCAAATAGAAAAGCTTGACATTAGAATAGGTGATACTGTTTTTGTAGAAAAAGGAGGCGAAATTATCCCTAAAATTACTGCTGTGGATATCCATAACCGAAATACTAATTTGCCAAAGACTAATTATATTACTAATTGTCCTGAGTGTAACACAGAGTTGATACGAGTTGAAGGAGAAGCCAATCATTATTGTCCTAATTATGAGGGTTGTCCTCCTCAAATTATTGGTAAAATTCAGCATTTTATCTCTAGAAAAGCAATGGATATTGAAGGGCTTGGTGGTGAAACCGTGGCTTTGTTATTTCATGCAGGATTAGTAACAAATTATGCCGATTTATACGAACTCAAAAAAGAGCAAATCATACCACTGGAGCGAATGGCTGAAAAATCAGCTGAAAATTTAATCAAGGGGGTTTTAGACTCTAAAAATGTTCCGTTTGAAAGGGTTTTGTATGCACTAGGAATTCGATATGTAGGCGAAACTGTTGCAAAAAAACTAGCGAAACATTATAAAAGTATTGATGCCATTGCAAGTGCTAGTTTAATGGATTTAATTATGGTTGATGAAATTGGCGAAAAAATTGCCCAAAGTGTATTGCAGTTTTTTTCTAATAGTGCTACTATTTCTATTATTGAGCGTTTAAAAAAGTATGGTATTCAACTAGAAGTAAATGCAGCTAATGAAACTGCTGTTTCAGAAAAGTTAAAAGGAAAAACATTTGTAGTTTCTGGTGTTTTTAAAATATACTCAAGAGATGATTTAAAAATTGCTATTGAAAACAACGGAGGAAAAGTGGGCAGTTCTATTTCGTCAAAAACTAATTATGTTATTGCAGGAGACAATATGGGACCATCTAAATTAGAAAAAGCAAATCAATTAAAAATACCAATAATCACTGAGGAAGATTTTGAGAAGCTGTTAGAACAATTTTGAAAACTGTTTTCATAAATTAGAAATTATTTTTTTTTGAGCTACAGGTAAGTTAAAAAAGGTTGTAACTATTTCCTTTGATTAGCCATTTAAAAATTCTAATAAAAAAACATCTACAT
>DAINSR010000157.1:0-5740 GCA_036741255.1 Flavobacterium sp. | reverse complement strand
GGTTCGTTAACCCCCACAAGCCTCTCTCCATGGGGAAAAACACCTGCTTCACAATCACTAATTTATGCGTTTGATACCAATGAAGCAAATAGAACGGCTCAAGATACTGGTTTGAATGGTTTAACAGATGCAGAAGAAGCATCTCAATATCCTTCTTTTGCAGGAAATCCAGATCCAGCAGCAGACAATTATCAGTTCTATCTTAATGCCACAGGTGGGATTATTGATAGATATAAAAATTATAATGGAACACAAGGAAACTCTCCTGTAAATGTTTCAGACACAAACCGTGGAAGCACTACCTTTCCAGACGTAGAAGACATTAATAGAGACAATACTATGAATACTATTAATGCTTATTATAAGTTTGAAGTAAATTTGCAACCTAATCAGCAAGTGGGTTCTAACTATGTCGTAGATGTTAGAGAAGTATCTGGTATCCCTTTTCCAAACGGAGTTTCAGGAAAATCAAGATGGATACAATATAAAATTCCTATACAAGAACTTGCTATCCCTGATAATGCAGTAGGTTCAATTTCAGATTTACTTTCTGTACGTTTTATGCGTATGTATTTAACGGGTTTTAATGATGATATAACCTTGCGTTTTGGGACTCTAGATTTAGTTAGGGGCGAGTGGAGACGACTTGTAAACACTCTAGACAACGGCATATCAGATCCAACACCGTTAATAAATTCTGACGATAACACTGGTTTTGATGTTGTTTCAGTAAATATTCAAGAAAACGGAAACCGTTCGCCCATTAGGTATGTTGCTCCCCCAGGTGTAGAACGAGAACAACTTTATAACAACAACGCTATTATCAATCAAAACGAACAGTCTTTATCATTAAGAGTATATGACCCTATCTCAGGAAGCACTTCAGGCGGTTTACAACCTGGAGACTCTAGGGCAGTTTTTAAAAGTGTCAATGTAGATATGCGTCAGTTTAAAAAAATGCGTATGTTTTTACACGCAGAAGCCCTCCCTGGAGAAACATCACCTGATGCACTTCAGGATGATCAAATGGTAGCTTTTATTAGAATTGGAAATGATTTTACGCAAAATTTTTATCAAATAGAAATGCCTTTAAAAGTTTCGGCTCAAAATGCTAGTTCGCCACAAGACGTTTGGCTTGCCGATAATGAAATAAACGTACCGCTGTCCTTATTAACAAGATTAAAAGTTTTAGCACTCTCAAACGATCCTAGCTTACCCACTCCAGACGCAAATGGTATCCGATTTATGGAGGAGGAAGCTTTAGCGTCTTCTAATAATAAACTTACTATTGGTATCAAAGGGAATCCAAACTTTGGTCTAGTTAGAACTCTAATGATGGGTGTAAAAAATAAAAATGGCACACGTCCCATTAGAGGTGAAGTTTGGTTTAACGAACTTAGAATGTCTGAAATGGATAACAAAGGAGGGTATGCCGCTGTGGCAAACTTAGACACTAACATGGCTGATTTTGCTACCTTATCTGCCACAGGGAGGTTAAGCACTATTGGTTTTGGCTCCTTAGAGCAGGGACCAAATGAAAGAAGTAGAGAGGATTTAAAACAATATGACATTGTAACAAATTTGAATTTAGGAATGTTATTCCCAAAAAAATGGGGCATCAACTTGCCTTTAAATTATGCTGTTGGCGAAGAAAAAATAGCTCCTAAATATGATCCTTTTAATCAAGACATAGAACTAAAACAATTGTTAGATGTAACTAGAAGTGCGGCCGTCAGAGAAAATATAGAAAAACGAGCCATTAGTTATACAAAACGTCAGAGCATTAATTTTATAGGGGTAAAAAAAGATAGAGGTTCAAGTCAAAAGCAACATATTTATGACATTGAAAATTTCACTTTCTCACATTCTTACAATGAAATGCAACACCGCGATTATGAAATAGAAACCTTAGAAGATATGCAAGCTCGTTCATCGGTTGATTATGCTTATACTTTTAAGCCAGCCACAGTTGAGCCGTTTAAAAAAATTAAATTTTTGTCTAAGGGCGAATATTTTAAACTTTTAAAAGATTTGAATTTTAATTTTTTACCCACAAGCATTTCATTTAGTTCAAATATTTTAAGACAATATAACAAACAAAAATTAAGACAAGTAGAAGTAGAGGGTATTGGATTAGACCCTCTATATAGAAGAAATTATTTCTTCGATTACAACTATGGGTTTAATTATAAATTAACTAATTCATTATCATTAGTTTATAATGCAAATTCAAACAATATTGTTCAAAATTATTTGAATAAAAATAATATTCCAATAGATACTTTTACAATTTGGGATGACTACTGGAATCCAGGAAAAGCAAATCAGCACAATCAACAACTGGTTGTTAATTATGACCTTCCTATTAGTAAGTTGCCATTTTTAGGGTTCATAAAATCTACTTATTCCTATACATCAGATTATAACTGGACTAGAAATCCAAACGCAAATTTAGTTATTGATAATGAAAATGTTCAATTAGGAAACACCATTCAAAATGCAAATTCTCACAAATTAACAACTACGTTTGACATGAACTCTTTTTATAAAACCTTAGGTATTGGTAAAAAGAAAACACCAAAAGAAAAAACAAACAAAGCTCCAAAACCAGGTCAAAAAATTGTTGCAAAACCTAGCCAAACTCCACAAAAGGAGCAGAATAAGTTTTTAAAGGGCTTTGTGGACATACTGACCAGTGTAAAAAACATACAAGTTAATTACATTGAAAACAACGGAACTATTTTACCCGGCTTTTTACCTGGTTTAGGTTTTTTTGGTACTACAAATCCAAGTTTAGGTTTTGTTTTAGGTAGCCAATCTGATATTCGATATGAAGCAGCAAAAAACGGATTTTTGACTACTTATCAAGATTTTAATCAAAACTTTACTCAAGTTAAAAATAAACAGCTCAACTTTACAGCTCAAATGGAGTTGTTTAAAGATTTTAAAATTGATATTACTGGCGAAAGAAAATTGTCTGAAAACTTCTCTGAACAGTATGATGTTTCGCCTGGAGGTGTTTATAACCCACGATCACCCTATAGTTTTGGTAATTATAATATTTCTACAATTTTAATAAACACATCTTTTGCACAAAGTGATCAAAATTTTTCTGAGGCCTTTCAAAATTTTAGAGACAATAGAATTATTATTGCTAATAGATTAGCAACCGCAAACGGAATTAATATAAATGATCCAGCAAATTTGAATCCAGATGGTTTTCCTAAGGGCTATGGTAGAAATAGTCAGCAAGTACTTTTGCCTTCATTTTTAGCAGCATACACGGGTCAAAATGCCAGCAAGGCTTCAACAAACGATTTTAGAGCTATACCGCTTCCAAATTGGAATATTAAATATAACGGGTTAATGAATTTTAAATTCTTTAAAAACAACTTTAGTCGTTTTTCTATTCAACATGGCTACAGGGCTACTTATGGTATTAATGCTTTTAAATCAAATTTGAATAATGAAATAAATCCTGTTACAGGCTTAAATGAAGATAAAAACGGCAACGTATATGCTAAACGGATTATCTCTAATGTAAACCTGGCAGAACAATTTAACCCATTAGTACAAGTTCAATTTGAAACAAAAGGAGCACTCAGGTTTGATCTTAATGTTAAAAAAGACAGAACATTAAATTTAAGTTTTGATAATAATTTACTAACAGAGGTTAAAGGCAATGAATATACTATTGGGCTTGGATATAGAATTAAGGATGTTTCAATATCTTCAAGATTAGCAGACTCACCCACTGGAGTTGTTAAAAGTGATATCAATATTAAAACCGATTTTTCTATTCGCAAGAACCAAACGATTGTTCGTTATTTAGATTATGACAACAATCAATTATCAGGTGGACAAGATTTAATGTCAATAAAGTTAACAGCAGACTACTCTTTCACAAGAAATTTAACCGCTATTTTCTTTTATGATCATCAGTTTTCAAAAGCGGTTATCTCTACTACATTTCCAATTACTACCATTAGGTCTGGATTGACCATAAGATATAATTTTGGAAATTAATTAAAAAAAAAGATATTTATTATTTATAAAAATTTATTTTTGTCGAAAATTATAAATATGAATTTTCCAGATAATTTAAAGTACACAAAAGATCACGAGTGGATTAGTATTGAGGGCAATATTGCTACAGTTGGTATTACAGAGTTTGCCCAAAAAGAATTGGGAGATATAGTATATGTTGAGGTAGAAACCCTAGACCAAACGTTAGAAAAAGATGAGGTTTTTGGTACGGTTGAAGCAGTTAAAACGGTTTCTGACTTATTTTTACCAGTTGCAGGAGAAATAATAGCTTTTAATGACTCGCTAGAAAGTGAACCAGAAAAAGTAAACAATGATCCTTATGGATCTGGTTGGATGATTAAGGTTAAAGTTTTAGATGTTTCTCAAATAAATGATTTATTAAGCAGTAACGAATACAAAGCACTTGTTAGTTCGTAAAACATATTTAATCATTACTATAGTATGGCTTGTTATACTCACTATTTTAAGTTTTTTAGACTTTAGTAATCAAGACATTTTAGCTCCTAAAAACAGTGATAAAGTAGTACATTTTTTGTTATATTTTACACTCACAATAGTAGCTGTTAAAAGTGTTAAAAGTTTGCCCTATAAATACTTCATTATTCCTTTTTCGTGTTTTCTTTATGGCACACTTATAGAAATTTTTCAAGAACTTTTTACAAATACCAGAAAAGCAGATTTTTTTGATATCATGGCAAATACTTTTGGAATAATAATTGCAATAGTTTTAGATAAGTATTTTAATAAAAACATTTAGTAATATTTAGTAATTTAAAAATAATACATATATTCGTACCTTAATTTTAAAAAGTTATGGAACTCAAGAAAAATCCTAATATTGATGCCAAGCGAAACAGCTTATTGTATTTTCAAATAGGTTTAATAGCTATTACTATTTTAACATACGTTGCTTTAGAATTGAAAACACTTGATCCTGTTTTTGTTCAAGAAAAAGTTGAGATTGTAGATAATTTTGTAGACGAAGAGGTTATCCCAATGACTATGCAAGTTCAAAAAGCACCTCCACCACCTCCACCACCACCTGCACCAGAAGTAATTCAGGTTGTAAAAGATGAGGTTGTTATTAAAAATGAAAAAAAAATAGAAACAACAGACACAAACGAAAATCAAGAAGTTAATAAGGCACCTGTTGTTCAGGCATCATCAGTAGGAACTGCAGAGGTTGGTGTTGATGATGTAGATGTAGATGTGCCGTTTACAATTCTTGAAGATGTACCATTATTTCCTGGTTGTGAAAATGTTAAGGGTGCAGAAAATCAAAGAAAATGTTTTGGCGAACAAATGAGTAAGCATGTAATTAAATACTTTAGTTATCCATCAAAAGCACAAGAAGATAATATACAAGGTAGAGTAATAGTTCAGTTTATAATTGATAAAACAGGTACTGTTACTAATTTAAGAATCAAAGGTACGGGCAAGCCTGGTAGTGAACTTTTAGAAGCAGAGGCAGAGCGAATTATTAAAAAATTACCTAAATTCACACCCGGAAGACAACGAGGAAAGCCAGTAAGTGTTAGTTATGCACAACCAATTTTCTTTAAATTAGAAACGAGATAAAATTAAAACATTAAAAAATCCCAATTGAAAAATAGGGATTTTTTAATTTTTGGGTTGTATTATATTATTGAATACACATCAATAGTAATTTAGGGTCTGCTGAAAAACTCAATAT
>DAINSR010000156.1:2360-5754 GCA_036741255.1 Flavobacterium sp. | reverse complement strand
TATTTTGCTTTACTCCCAAAACTTGGTTTGTTCCATTCCTCAGGATAAGTTCGCAATTTAATTCCATGCACATTGCTATCATAAAACAAAAAAGGCTTATGCATGTCGTCTGTTATTTGGTTCGCCATATAGATACTTTCACCTGCCCAACGCATAATAGAAATATCTGTTAAACCAGAAATTTTTTGAGGTTGACTAGATTTAAACACTAACGAATCTCCTTCAAATACGGTGAGTTCTTTAAGTTGATTTTGATAATTATTATTTAAAATAATACTGCTCACAGGTATTGTTTTACTAGCTCTAAAAACATCAATAGCAATAGTGTTTGCTATATTTGGATTAAACTCAGGAATTCCAGGTATTCTAATAGTTTTTATTCTACTTAAATCAGCTGGGTAAGTGGAACTATTGGTGCTAATTTCTATTAACAATATTACATTACAATATCCTGAAAACACATCCAACCTTGAATTTGCTAACCCCAAATCATCTCCAATATAGTTGCTAAAATTGAAACTATTGTTATGGTTCTTTACGGCATAAAGTCCCTTTTTATATAAACGTAGGTCAAACGAAGGGTATAATAGGGTACCATTCATATCTGCAAAGGAGTTTTTACAATTACTATTCCAAAAACAATCCCAACGGCTACGTGGAGTTAGCGAAAATGGATAGTTTTGAAAAGTTGTGGCTAACTCTGTATTTGGATTATTAGTTATCCCATATAAAAAAGCTTCAGATTTCCTGTCGTCGGGTAAGGATTCATATTTTTCCATTTCATAAACGCTTACTTTTATAAACGCTCCTTTTTTGTCAGATTCAATGCCAGAAATATGAATATTACTTTGACTATTATTATTAGCAATTATTTTTAAAACTTCATCAATATCAACCGCATAAAACATCTCTGTTTTAAAAGTAGAGGTTTGTGCATTGCTTTGACAAAACATAAACAAAAACAATACTATAAACAAAACTTTTACATAAACAGCAAATGTAGATAATTGATTGAAAAAATTATTGAAAAAAAAGTGTTTTGGTTTTAATGCCAAACAAATTTTAATACTTTTAGATATTTGATTTATTGGTATCATTGTTTTTTTTTTTATATATTATTATGTTATCTATTGAAATTGATTAAAAAATATAACTAATTATATTTTTTTTTAAATAACAATTTGTCCGTTAGCCTCTTGATCAGATCCTTTTAAAACTCTGTTACATTCTCTTACTCACATTGATCAAGGCATAAGTCTCCAATGCTTTTAACAAGTATTAGGTAATTTATTTCACTAAAATAGCTTCATTATCAATAGTCTTGCTTGATAACTTTTAAATTTAAGTATCTCTTTATTTAATGTTTTTTTAATTTTTTTTAATTGAATTTTTTATGGTCTTTAGTAAAAAATAATTAATTAATTGGTTGGTTTAGCAATAAATAAATCCCTTAAATAAAAGCAATATATTACCCAACCAAATTTAAATTTTAGCAAATACGTTTTGAATTTGTCGAGATAGTCTTATATTTATACTTTAAAATAATAATAATGAATTATTACTTTAGGGTTTTCATTTAAAAGTTACTATGAATATATGATTGTTCTTTAAAAATTCTACCAAGATTTGAAAATATGGGTTCTTACTTTTTATTTTTTTAAATTTGTATATCTTTGTTATTTGAATGGTATTGAATTATTTTTTTTTAATTCGTTAAATTATTTAAAGATAAATTATTGTAACAAAGGATTAGCACAATTAACGTAACGACTTTATTTATAAAAGCCATGACAGCTAAATTAAATAGTATTTAAAACCTTTATTTTGTATCTTTTTTTCCCTTATTTTGGAAGTTAAATATTGTTTTGCAATTCTATATAAACAATTTATTTCTCTATATACTAAATTTTAAAAGCAAGCTTAAACTAATTAAAAAAGAAAACTTTTTTACATCAATATCTGACTGTTTAACTTTAATAATTTCTACACTTGGTAAATGTTTGTTATAGATGCACTTCCTGATACAATATTTATCATTTTCACATCTTTTACATTTATAACCACCCCTTACCCCATGAAATCAGATATATTTTAAGCAATTATTATCTTCTTTAAATTTTTGACAAAAGTTTATAGGTCTTGTCTTATAATTTTCTCAAATTATTATTTAAAGAAGATAAATAATTGCAATATGAAGCTTTTACTTAAAATATATTTAAAAGTTGCTCCGTTCTTTGTAAAAGACTTTCTATAACTTCATTTTGTTTTTCAATAGTTTTGTCTTGTTGAATGGCATATAAAGTTAACTCTTCTATGGTTTTAACTAAGTTTTTATTCATTTCAACAGCCGTAAACCCTTCTTTTTCTATTATTTTTGCAGGAGGCATTGAAGGTAAATGACCATTTGCATTAATAAAATTTTCTAGTTCCTTAAGCTTTGAAAGTTTGTAATCTTCTTTAAAAACATAATCAGGCCAATCTGCTATTTTTGATAACACCAAATCTTTAGTAACAATACCCTCTTCTACCCACAACAAATAATTTGCAAGTTTAGGATTGGTACTATCAAGACTCAAAAATCCTCTCTCTTCTGGTTTCATGTGGTCAGATATATAAACTTTACCATCAACAGTTAAAGCTGTTCCTGGTATAATTTTATCTTCACCAATACCCAAATATTCAACAAAGAACCCTCCCATATTATTAACAGCATTATTATATCTAGCTTTAGTGATGTCATTAATATTAAAACTCAAAAGATTTGAATCACTATTTAAATGAGTAATTCCGTTATAATCTTGTTTGATTGCATAAGGAATGGGATTATTTGCAACACTAACATGTTTATTTGCTAAAAATGCCGACGGATCATTCGGAAAACTTGCATTGTATGCAGAGCTTGCATAGCCTGATCTGGTATGCAAAGTATAGCTTTTAAAATTTCCTCCTATACTAAGCGAAGCAACAGGTTGTAAATCAACTGCACCCCAAGTGAATCCGTTGTTTAAATTATCATAATTTATAAAGTTCTTTATAGAAAAATCAGTTATAGGTCCGAACAAATATTCAGAGCTTTTACCTGCACTATACCCCCCAAAGTCAAGTAATTGTAATCTACCATTTGAAGGGACTTCTAATGATGTATAGTTAGAAGATTGTGCATTTGCTATTGTATAACTTAAAATAAATAATAAAAATGTCCATCTTGCAAAACCAGAATGCTTATTTTTAAATTTGCATATTATATTTTTCATTGTAATCTAGTTTTATTTTATAATTATATTTATTGAAACTAGTTAAAAAGTTAAGTTCATAAAAACTACTTTTTTAATTGATTTGCAACTTTTTTTTCTAGTTCATTTAGTTTATCAGATAACATTTGAATTGTTTCTTG
>DAINSR010000156.1:0-2339 GCA_036741255.1 Flavobacterium sp. | reverse complement strand
TTCTCTTTTTCAATGGTGTGTAGGGTTAATTCTTCTACTGTTTGCACCAAATTTTTTGTAATTTGTTTCACTGTTATACCCTCTTTTTCCACCGTTGCTGCCGAAGGGAGCGTGTGCAAGTGTCCTTTTTCTTTGATGTGTGCTTCTATTTCTTTTAAACTGAGCAGTTTATAATCATTTCTAAAAACATAGTCGGGCCAATCTGCTAACTCTGTAATTGCCAAATCAAAACAAACGATACCTTCTTCTACCCACAACAAATAGTCCTGATAATTAGGGTTTTCAAGAAAGGCACCCGTAAACCCCTTTTCATCATCAACCATGTGGTCAGATATATACACTCTTCCATCGACTGTTAATTTTGAACCTAAAATAATATTTTCCTCTCCAATTGCCATTCGATCCAAAACTATAAAATCTCCATTATTTTTAAGTTTCATTTTTTCGGCATCGTTTATTTTAAAACTAATACTTTCTTTAGAATTTAAAAACGTAGAACCATTTTCTAGTTGCAATAAAGCATAACCCCCTTGATTCTGTAAAACACTTGAAGTATGTCCAAAAGAAGCAACTTTATCGCCGTAAGCCGTATAAGGCCATTCGCCAAATCTAGCTGTTGAGGCAGTAAAAGATTTAGACACATTAAACTGACCATCATTTGATAAGGCAGCTATTGGCGTTTGACCAATAACTCCCCAAGTCCAACCCCTTCCGGCAGTTCCGTTCATGGTTGTTTTAATAGAATAGCTAGTAACACTGCCGTATTGAAACTCACTGCTATTGCCCATAAATATTTTAAATATATTACTTCCACCCCAAAATTTCACAGCATCTGTAACAATCGTATTTCCTAAAACATATCCAAATGGCGGACTTTCAATAGGGAAATTTGCTTCTTGGGCTCTTCCGGTTAATCCTCCAAAAAAGGTTATCAAAACTAAAAGATATTTAGCTATAAACCATTGGATATTACGGTTATTGATTTTTATTTGTGATTTCATATTTTTTAATTTAATTAGTTTTTAGCATAGTTATTAAGCAATACTTCTAGCTTTTCTTTAATACTGTTCATAGAATTGCTTTGATCTTGCAACTGTAATTTTAACATATCATTTTCTGCTTTTAACTCTTTTAAAGCTTCTACTAATACTGGCACAATATCACTATATGCAACCGATTTTGTTTGCATAGCATCTTGAGCCGTGCTTACTACCTGTGGCAACACTTTTTCTACCTCTTGTGCTAAGAAGCCAAGGTGGTTTTTATTGTCTAACTCCAAAGTTTTATCTGCTTTTTGATTCCAGTCAAAACTAATCCCTTTCAACTGCATAACTTTGTTTAAAGCATCAGTTATAGGTTGCACATTAGTTTTTAAGCGTTTATCAGACAAGTTCACATAAGCTGCTGTTCCTGCAACAGAACCATTTACGTGAAGTGTGTATGCGGGAGCATTGGTACCAATACCTATGTTGCCGTTTTGTAGCACATTAAAGACATACATACCAGCAAGTGGTGTCGAAATACCAAAGGCATGATCGGGAATTGATGAATCGACACCAGCAAATGAGTAAGACAAACCAGTGGCTGCTTTAGAGAAAACTATACCCGCATTATCACTCTGTATCATGATTCTACCTGTGGTTTTAAAATCTACGCTTCCACCCCCTGCACCTACAACATGTAATTTAGCAGAGGGACCAGCTGTACCAACACCTACATTTCCAGCTGAAGTAACAAATACTCTTGTTTGATTAGCTGTTTCAATAGCTACATTCTGACCTGAAGATAATACCATAGATTGAGGATTATTTGAACCACCACTTTTTAATTCCCCAGCATTAGTTACCTTAAATGCCATATTATTTTCAACTCTTACACTACCTCCTACAACCTCTAATTTTTCTGTGGGTGTCGAAGTACCAATACCAACGTTGCCATTTCCTTTAATACGCATTAATTCTGTAGAAGTTGTGCTAGTAACACCTGCGTTAAAGGTGAAATCTGAGCCAATTTCAGACACTTGTAGCCTAAATGCACTTGGATTTATACCTAAACCAAAAAATTGATGGTCGTTATTAACATTTTCCCAAAGCACAATTCTTCTGTTGCTAGTAACATTTGCTAACTGCAATGCTGCATTTGGTGCAGCAGTTCCAATACCTAGTCTGCCATTTCCAATAAGAACATTACTACTGTTAGCCCAAGCTGAACCATTCCAAACCAGAGTATTACCAATAGCAGTACCATCTGGCACCCCAGCAATAGCACTAGGAACTACCCAACTAGCCGTACCATCTGCAGACGATTGTAATATACGCCCAGCGGCTGCACCGGTACGC
>DAINSR010000155.1:0-5778 GCA_036741255.1 Flavobacterium sp. | reverse complement strand
AAATACGCATTAAAAATCTATTACAAACTAAAACTACTTCAAAAATAAGCACTTAATCCTTTTTTAAATTTTAAAATATTACTATATCCAAAATTTTAAAAAAGTCCGTGAACACTTATTTTTATGGTGTTTTTAACTTTCATTACCAAGTCTAAAGCGTATATTGGGTTTAAAAAGATATAAATATAACGAATGGTGGGGAATAGCTTCAAAAAAAAATCAAAAAACTACAGAGAATCTATTTCTTCTTGCACAATTTCCCAATCAGACAAAAGATTATCTAACTCCTTTTTTTTCAATTCATAAGCTTTAAAAAACTGAGGATCTTCTATATGTTTGTTATAATTTGAAGCAAACATTTTATCATCATTTTGAATATCAATCTCAAGTTGCTTTATTTGACTTTCAATTTTACTCAAGCGATTTTGAAGCGTTTTATATTTTTTTTGATCTTCATAAGAAACTTTATTATTTGCTTTTGGCTCTTCTTTTTTAATAATGTCTCTTTTTTCAACCTCACGCATGTTTTCCATATTGCGTTGTTCTAAAAAAAAGTTGATATCTCCAAGGTATTCTTTTATCTTTTGGTCTTTAAATTCATAAACAATGTTTGACATTCCTTGTAAAAAATCTCTATCGTGTGATACTAAAAGTAAAGTCCCTTCAAATTTTTGTAGAGCCGCTTTTAGCACGTTTTTAGACTTTATATCCAGGTGATTTGTGGGTTCGTCCATGACTAAAACGTTTATGGGTTGTAACAGCAACTTACATAAAGCTAGTCTATTACGTTCTCCTCCAGAGAGAACCTTTACTTTTTTTTCTACATCGTCTCCGCTAAACAAAAATGAACCTAACATATCGCGTACTTTTGAACGATTCGTATCGGTTGCAGCATCCTCCATAGTTCTGAGTAGGGTAATTTCTCCATCTAAATACTCTGCTTGATTTTGTGCAAAATAACCCAGTTGCACGTTATGACCGAGTTTTATAGTGCCTTGAAAGTCAAATTCATTAACAATTGCCTTAATAAAAGTAGATTTTCCCTGACCATTTTGACCCACAAATGCAATTTTACTGCCTCTTTCTACAAGTAGAGAAATATTTTTTAAAATGGTTTTATTACCATAAGATTTTGTAACATTTTCTGCTTCAATAACAACACGACCAGGTATTTGAGAAACCGGAAATGAAATATTCATGACGGAATTATCATCTTCGTCAACCTCAATGCGTTCTACTTTATCAAGTTTTTTTATCAAGGATTGAGCCATAGAGGCTTTTGATGCTTTTGCTCTAAATTTTTCAATTAATTTTTCTGTTTCTTCAATTTTTTTTGCCTGATTTTTTTGTGTAGCCAGTTGCTTTTCTCTTATTTCATGACGTAATTCTAAATATTGAGAGTAAGGTTTATTAAAATCGTAAGCTTTTGCCAAAGAAATTTCGATGGTTCTATTAGTAACATTGTCTAAAAACATTTTATCGTGAGAAACAATTATGATTACACCAGAAAAATTTCGCAAAAAACCTTCGAGCCAAATAATACTTTCAATATCCAAATGGTTTGTAGGTTCATCTAACAGTAAAATGTCATTTGACTGTAATAGAAGTTTTGCTAATTCTATACGCATTCTCCAACCACCAGAAAAAGTGCTGGTTAAATTATTAAAATCTTCACGTTTAAAACCTAGACCCAATAGTATTTTTTCTGTATTACCCACATAATTATAGCCCCCAAAAATTTCGTAATGATGAGTTAAATCACTGAGTTCTTCAATTAATTCAGAGTAAGCTTGACTTTCATAGTCGGTTCGTGTGACAAGTTGATGATTAATTTCATCAATTCTAAACTCTACTTTTTTAATTTCGTCGAAGGCCTGATATGCTTCTTCAAGAACAGTTCTTCCTTCTTCAAAGTCGATATCTTGACGAAGAAAGCCCATTTTTACTTCTTTTTCTGTAGCAATAACTCCCGAGTCGGGTTTAAAGTCGCCAGCTAAAATTTTTAACAGAGTAGATTTTCCAGCACCGTTCTTTCCTACAAGCCCTACTCTATCGCCTGCACCAAGTCTAAAAGTAACTTCTTCAAATAAAAAAGTTCCACCAAAAGAAACTGATAAATTGTGTATATTTAGCATTATATAATGTTACAATTATTGCAAAGGTAAAATCTTCTTGATGTATATTTGTATAAATTTTTGCAAATGTTAAAAAAGGGATTAAAATTAAATAGTATTTTAACAGGAAGTTGCCCAAGATGTAATGAAGAAAACATGTTTGTAGATAAAAATCCTTATCATTTGACTAATGTGTACAAAATGCACGAAAAATGTAGTCACTGTGGCACAAAATATAATATGGAACCTTCATTTTTTTATGGAGCCATGTATGTTAGCTACGCACTTGGTGTTGCTTTTGCTATTGCAGCGTTTGTAGTTGCTTTTTTAATTTTTAACAGTAGTTTAAAAGAGGCATTTGTTGCTATTGTTGTAACACTAGTTGTTTTAATGCCAGTGATTATGCGTTTATCAAGAACAATATGGATTAATATGTTTATTTCTTTTGATAAAAACTGGAAAGAAAATTTAAAAAAATAATCTAACTTCTTGAAGTAACTATTTTAATTTGTTGTAAACCCTTTGTATATTAATTTCATTTTCTAAAGGAGTATTTTCTGCAATACTTTTGAATAATTGTGAGGCTAAATAAGGGGCTAATAATACTCCTCTAGTTCCTAAGCCATTTAAAACATGCAGTCTTTTATGCTGAAAATGTGTTCCAACTAAAGGCCTTCTATCCTTAACAGTGGGTCTTATTCCTGCTAAATGATCAACTACTTCAAAATCGCAACTAATTAAGTCTTTCAAACTTTCTATTAATTCATTCCTTGCATATTGAGTTGTGTTTGTTGTCTTATCATGCCAATTATATGTTGCACCAACTTTAAAAAGTGAATTTCCGAGGGGAATAATAAATATATTAGACATCAAAATTACATCAAGTTGTAAACACGGAGCTTTAATAATGAGGAGTTCTCCTTTTGTGCCATCTAATGGTAATTGATTAAAGAATGGATTAGAATTTAAACCAAATCCTTCCGCAAAAATAACGTGCTTAATTTTGTAATCCCCATACAAAATAAAATCTTCATTGAATAAAATCTGAGAATAATCAAAATTAGAAGAAATGTAAGCATTACATTGTATCAAATAATCTTTATAATGTGAAATCAAAGCATTTACATCAATAAAACCTGTTTCTAATACCTTGCCAAAACCAAAGTTAGACGTAACATAAGGAATGTCATCTGTGATCAAACTGGGGAATAAAAAAGAATTTAAATTTAGTTTATCTGAAGCAAAAAACCAATTATTTTGCTCTTCTACTGAGGCAAATCTCCTATAAATGGGCAATTTAAAGTCGAAATTAAAGTTAAACTTTTGAGCTAACGATTGGTAAAACGGAATTGCAATTGCTAACAATTCTTTAGCGTTCCATACTTCGCTAAAACGTTTTAAGACAACTGGATTATACAACCCAGCAGCAACGTTAGAAGATGACCGGGATTGATTATCAAAAACAAGAATTGTCTTATTATTTTGTAAAGCTACCTCTGCAAATGAGATACCAGCTAAACCACTCCCTACAATCAAAAAATCAATCATAACACATTAAAAAATGAAAATTGAAATAAGAATTACAAGCTAAACACAAAGTATAACGCACAACAAAAATCTAGACAGAGATTCAATTATGGGCGTTTCATCAGCCTGATGGCAAACAAAGATATCTAATGAAAAACGATTAAATAATCAAATGAAGATTAAACAAAAAATAAAAACTCTTATCAAAAATGATAAGAGTTATACTATTTGAGTTAAAATAAATTTAGTAACTCCACATATCTTGCTCAAAATTTCTTATTTTATCTTTAATCCTATCAGATTCTAGCAATTGCATTTGAGCATTTTCCTTCATATACTCATTAATTTTTCTATCACCCTGAACATTTTCCTCTTGATAAATAGTAGCACTAAAACGTCTTGCGTTTAATAAATGATCAAACGATATGGGAGCTGAAGAATTTTTGTCGTTAAAAGCATAATTGGAATGTAAAACATCTCTTGCAGCTGGAAAGAATACCCAAAATAAATCTATATATTCTTTTTCATCTTTATCCATACTATACACATCTGGGATTACAGGACAAATGCCCAACATTCTATACTTTAATTCTCCCTGACGCTTATCAAAATACCATCTCCCCACAATTTTATAAGCATCTACATCAATAGCTTTCAATTCGGTTTTATTTAAGTACTCTTGAGATAAAGCTTGTCCAGCGTTTATTTGATCAATACCAACATCCGTAGTATCAATCTTAACCATTGAAGATTCAATTTCCTTTAATGTCTTTTTAGTGGTAAAATAACTTGAATCATATACTTCTGTGATAATACTGTCACGAATTGCATCTACTAACACCGTGTATAATGATTTTCTACTATCACCCAAAGACTCGTCAATGGGATAGTACAATGGGAAATTTACTTTTTCATCTAAATCAATAATTTCCCAAACCGTTTTCCCAAACAACACATCACGATCATCTACATATCCATAAGGAAGAGGCTTATCATTATCTGAATTTAATTGTGCCTCTGATTTTTTACCAATCTGATCTGGAGTTTTAGCATTCAATAAATTAGATTGTGCTAAAACTAAAGTAGTTGAAAAAAATAGTACAGCTAAAAATAAATTTTTGTATTTCATTATATAAAATGTTAGTTTTTAATAAAACTTAATTTTCCAAATTTTATTGTATTTCGTATGTACACGCTGACGTAGCTTTAGGAATCTGACCTATACCTGTAAAAGCGGCTTTAATATTACTGATAACAACAACATCACCTCTTTTAGCCTTTTTAATTGCAGAACGAGCCCTCGCGTCCATTTTATTTCCACTTACTTTAATGGTAGGCTCACCAGGAACCTTAATAGTAAATTCAGTTACGCTAACTGTTACTGGAAAATCAAAATCCTCTAAAGCAGCAGTAACAGTACTAACTTCTAAATTTGAAGTTTGACCTACAGCGGCAATTTCGCCTCTAATTTTACCTGTAGGGTTTGGTAATCCTTTTATCCTGAAAGGTTTTTTGTCTGAAACAGTTGAACCATCAGGAAGCGTTGCCGAAGCAGTTATAAGAACTTCAGTACCAGCACCTGGTCTTAAAATATATTTACCGTTTTCACCACCAGACATTCCTGGGGCAGATGCACTAACTTTATTACTAGCAACACCAGGAAAGGTTACAGAAATAGGGTTATCGACACCTCTATATACTACATTCATTTTATCGGCTGAGATAATTGCTGAGTTAGGTCGTGGTACTACAACATAGGTACCATTAAATTTTAATGGAATAGTTTTACCATCTTCAATAAATGTAAACTCACCACCAATTTTTTGCTCACCTACAGCACCAGCTATAAGATTAATTTTTGCTTGACCTGTTGCAGGATCTAATATTGCACCTGTTACATGTTTAGGTATTGTGTTTTCGTCATAGCGTCCCAAAACAACCTTACCAGTAACCTTTTCGCCTTGAAAATAAGCATTTTTATCTAACACCACAATAGCTTGATAATTACTGTATGAAGCGGCTTGAACAGCAGCTTTCCCTAGAGCAGCAGCAATTACATCAGACTCTGTTTTTTTTACATCATTTTTTTCTTGGTTTGAACTTTTTGAAATTGTAAGGAAAAAATTAATCCTCAATT
>DAINSR010000154.1:0-5786 GCA_036741255.1 Flavobacterium sp. | reverse complement strand
TAAGGTATCTCTGAGCGAAGTGTCTTTTTCTAATAATTCAAATACTTTAATAGATGCCCCCACAATTGCTGGAGCTAATGAGTTAGAAAATAAATAGGGGCGTGAACGCTGCCGCAAAATTTCAATAATTTCTTTTTTTGCGGTTGTATATCCACCCATAGCACCCCCAAGGGCTTTTCCTAGCGTTCCAGTAATAATATCTACACGTCCTAAAACATTTTTTGCTTCTAATGTACCTAGCCCTTTTGTGCCTATAAATCCTGCGGCATGGCATTCATCAACCATAACCATAGCTTCATACTTTTCTGCTAAATCACAAATTTTATCTAAAGGGGCTACTAATCCATCCATTGAAAAGACACCGTCAGTAACAATCAACTTAAATCGTTTGCCTTCGTTGTTTGCCTTTATTAATTGTGCTTCTAAATCTGCCATATTTGAGTTTTCATATCGGTATCGTGCCGCTTTGCATAATCGAACTCCATCAATAATAGATGCATGATTTAAACTATCTGAAATGATACAATCTTCTTCTCCCAGTAGTGGTTCAAAAACACCACCGTTAGCGTCAAAAGCAGCGGCATACAAGATAGTATCTTCAGTGCCATAAAACTGAGCTATTTTTTGTTCTAATGTTTTGTGAATATCTTGTGTACCACAAATAAATCGAACAGATGACATACCAAATCCGTGTGTATCTAAAGTGTCTTTTGCTGCCTGAATTACCTCTGGATGTGAAGAAAGCCCCAAATAATTATTGGCACAAAAATTTAAAACTTTTTCACCCGTAGAAATGGTAATTTCTGTTCCTTGTGGTGAGGTAATAATGCGTTCTTTTTTAAACAATCCGTTTTCTTCTATTTGTTGTAGTTCGTTTTGTAAGTGTTTTTTTATGTTGCCGTACATGATTTATGTTTTTACAAAGTTATAATTTTTAAATCCTCTCCTAAATAAACTAATGATTTTTCTTGTACATAATAGCCCATTTTTTGAAGTAGCAATTCATATTGTAATAATTGTGTTTTGTGAGTTTCTCTTGGAATGCCTGTTTTATAATCAAGTAAGAAGGCTTTATTATTTACTATTGAAACCCTGTCAGGAATATAAGATTTTTTGTTAGTGTCTAAAATGCGAGTTTCGTTATAAATTTTTGCATCTTTCATAAAGTGCATTTTCAAATTTGCATGGGTAACTATGGCAATAATTTTAGATTCAATAGTGCTTTTTTGTGATGGAGAAATTAATCCTTTTTCAAGTGCTATTTGTGTTGCAAAGGTTACATCATCACTTGTTTTTATGTTAGACATAATTTCATGAAGTGTGTTTCCAAATGCTATGGCTTCTGATTGCATACTGCCCCACATAAGTGCTTCTCTTTGTGCAATTTTTATGGCACTTGAGTTCATTTTATGTTGCACAACTTTTATTTCGTCTAATCCTTTTAGTATTTCGTCTGTTGGTGATTTTTTTTCAGGAATACCAAATTCATACTGAAATACATTTTTGTCAAATCTTTTATGAATTTGTAAAAACTCAATAAAATATGATGATAAAAAATTAGAATTTGGTTCGTCATCTTTTTTGAGTTGCATTTCAGATATTACATAAAGTTGTTCTACGGCTCTGGTGAGTGCAACATATAACACATTAATAGTGTCTAAAATTTCTTCTTCTTTTTTTAAAAGATAGGTTTCTTTTGCTTTTTCACTATAAATGGTTATATCTTTTTTAGAATCTACAAGTGCTTTTGAAAAATTAACCTCTTTGTTTTCAAGTGGAATCCATATTTTTTCTTTTCCTTTACTAGAAAATGAACCAGTGGCAAAGGGATAAATAACCACCGGAAATTCAAGCCCTTTTGATTTGTGAATGGTCATTATCTTGATGGCGTTATTGCCTTCTGGAGATGGGATACTTTTTTGATATCCTATTCGATCCCAGTAATCTATAAAATCAGCGATACTTGCCTGTGCTTTTATATGTCGTTCTAATACTAAATCTAAGAAATATTGCACATAGGAATTGTTTGCTTTTTCCTTTATAAAGCCTTCCACAATTAGTTCAACAACTTCATATAATGATTTTTTTCTACAAGCATTAAAACGTATATAAACGCCCATTTTTTCTAATGACTGCTCCAGTTCTTCTTCGGTAATATTTAAATTTTGAGCAATTAAATCATGAACAGGTGTGAATTGTTCAATGTATCTACCCACATAATACAAGAGGTGCATTTTTGCTTCATTGTCTGCTTTGTTATTGATGTATTTGAGTACGTTTAAAATCAGTTTAACCTCTGTTGCATTTTGAATCAAGAGGGTTTCAGATGATAAAATTGGAATTTTATTTTCTGTTAAATAATTAGCTAGCAACACCCCATGTTGTTTTTTTCTAACAAGCAACGCAACATCTTTGTATTGAAAACCTTGTTTAATTATTTTTTCAACAGTTTGAATGGTTTTTTTTAAATATAACGTGTTTTTGTCTCCATTTTCTTCTTCATTTTCTCCATCTTCAATAATGTTTTCATGAATAATGTTGTTTGTATCAATAAACGAAATGCAGACATAACCACCGTCTTTATTGGTTTTATTTTGATGGCTATTTTCGTATAAATCTATGTAATCTGTGTTTTGAAATTTGCCCGATAAAAACTTAAAAAAAATGTTGTTAAAATCTATTACTTGATCATAACTTCTATAATTTGAGGCAAGATTGGTGGTGTTTTTATCTTTATTAGAAAACGGACTCTCATTTTTACTCAACAAAATAAATTGTTCGGCTTTTCCGCCTCGCCATCTGTAAATGGCTTGTTTGGGGTCGCCCACTAGAAGTAATGAGCTTTTAACTCCATTTTCTTCACTAGAAAGTGCGTTGTCTATTAACGGAAATAAATTTTGCCATTGCAATACAGAGGTGTCTTGAAATTCATCTATAAAAAAATGTCGGTATTTGTTTCCCATTTTTTCATAAATAAATGGAGCCGGTTGGTTTTTTATTTCGTTATAAATAATTTGATTAAACTCTGAAATGGAAACAATATTTTGATCAGACTGAATTTTTTTAAATTCTTGATTGATAGAGTTGAGCAATGATAAAGGATAAATATTTTTGTTAAAAGCTTCTAGTAAAATGTGTTTTTGTAATACCATATAAATTTGCTCTAATTTTTGCAAAGCCTCTGGTAAAATAGCCGCAATACTGTTAGTGTCTTTTGATTTTTTATTAACCTTAACTGATTCAATATCAATAAATTTAAAAAAATCTTTTGATTCTAAAGTTCCATTTACAATTTTTTGAAGATGATTAGGAAAGGATTTGTAACTAAAAGATTCAAGATCAATTCCATTATGCCTCAAGAGATTTAAAATTTCTGTAGAACTTACGGCTGCTTGTTGTTTTAATTCTTTGAGTTGTATTTGAATTATCTTTTTTATTTCAACAAATTCAGCTATAGATTTGTTTTCAATGGCAATTAATTCAGATTTATAATTTTCATTTGTGAGTTGTTTACTAGCCACTAGGAGTTCGTTTGTAATGTCCCAGTTTTTATCGTCATGTGTGTTATTTTTTGAATAATCTAACAATAATCGTGTTAGCTCATCATCTTCTCCAGCTTTAGAAATTACTGATTCTACAGCCTCTTGCATAAGTAAATCAGTATCTAATGAAATATCAAAATCTACTGGAATGTTTAATTCATGCGAAAAAGATTTAATTATTTTTAAAGTAAATTTATCAATAGTAGAAATATCAAAAGCAGTGTAATTGTGAATAATATTTTTTACAATAAGTCTTGATTTATCTTTTATACCTGCCGTGCTTAAACCGGTTTCTTGAGTAATATTTTCTAATAAATCTATGGCTTTTTGCGATGTATTTTCTTTTGAAAACTCAAGCAGATAAAACAAAATTCGGTTTTTCATTTCTTCAACCGCTTTGTTTGTAAACGTAATGGCTAATATTTTTTTATAAGCATCGTTAGAAGGAGATTGTAATAAAATTTTGATGTATTCTTTTGATAAGGTGTATGTTTTACCAGAGCCTGCTGAGGCGTTATAGATAGAAAATGCGGCGTTTTTGTTTGACATTAAGAAATCTTGTGAAAGTATTAATAATTGTTTTTGTGATTTTTGAGGCTTATTTTGTAATTTTGAATAAAATTAATACTAATCTTTTAAAAAAACTATATTATGGCTTTTGAATTACCAAAATTACCGTATGCTTATGATGCATTAGAACCTCATATTGATGCAAGAACAATGGAAATACACCATTCTAAACATCATAATGCATATACAACAAACTTAAATGCTGCAATAGCTGGAACTGATTTAGAGGGCAAATCTATTGAAGAAATTTTAAAACATTTAGATTTAAGTAATGCTGCGGTTAGAAACAACGGTGGTGGCTATTTTAATCATAATTTATTTTGGGAAATTATGTCTCCAAACGGCGGGGGATTACCAACGGGTGATTTAGCTGCTGCTATTGATGCCGACTTTGGTTCGTTTGAAGCTTTTAAAACGGCATTTTCAAAAGCGGGTGCCACACAATTTGGCTCTGGGTGGGCATGGTTGTGTGTTAAAAATGGTAAACTTGAAGTTTGTGGAACGCCTAATCAAGACAACACTTTAATGCCTGGCGTGGGTTGTGGTGGAACGCCTATTTTAGGGATGGACGTTTGGGAACACGCTTATTACTTGAATTATCAAAACAGAAGACCTGATTATATTGAAGCTTTTTTTAATGTGATTAATTGGAGTGAAGTGGCTAAAAAATTTGCTGCTGCAAAATAAATATTGACCTTATAAATTAATTGGGGGGCTAAAAAGTTTGAGTTTGTTTTTCTGGATTGATTTCGAAGTTTAAATTACTTCACTTAAAAAACTGAAATAAATTCACTGAATACAACTAAAAATAAAAGTGTAGTGAAATAAACAAGTTTAGATTGACAAAAACTTTTTAGACACCCTCTTAATAAAATAACGTCATTTTTTGATACCATTTAAGTATATAAAATCGAGATTATTTGAATCAAATTATTTAACGACACCTAAATCAAATTCTTGTTCCACATCCCAGTTTGCTCTCACATCTATTTCTTTTGGGTAATAAATAATTTGCTCGGCTTGTTTTTTTTCTAAAAAGTTACCCGTATCCCACTTTTTATTGGCATTGTCATCATAAATAAGTCTCAAGGTATAGATCATGGGGTTTATTAAATCAAAATTTAAGTTTGTTTTTTCAGCAGATGTTTGTGAGGCAATTTGCTTTCCTGATTTGTCTGTTAATTCAACAATTACCGGAAATCTTTTTACATTTTTTAAATTTACTCTCAAATTTCCATAATCGGCAAATGCTTTTGTCATGATTTTTTGTGTAATGGAATCATTTGTTGTGCCATAAAAATCTGTTACAGCTCCCGGTAAAATGGAAATAAAATACTTCTCCTCCTCTTCTTTTTTAAAATCTAAAACAAGCTCTTGTTCAAAATCGCGATATGCTACTGTAAAATCAACTGCGATAGAATCTTGTTTTGTAATTTTTATTTTATCTTTATTGAAACTTAAAATAGGCGTAGTTGATGTAAATGAGAGTAAATCATTAAAATCTAAAATCCCATTTTGATTAGGTTTTAACAACAAGGTATCTGCCGTTTTTAACTCTTTATATTTTGATACAAATGTTTTAGTATAGCTTCCGTTTTCTACAAAAAAAGTTAGCGTATCAGAATCAATTTTTGGTAAAAATAATTGCACACTATCTTTATTTTGTTCTGGATG
>DAINSR010000153.1:0-5800 GCA_036741255.1 Flavobacterium sp. | reverse complement strand
AATCAAAAAACCTAAAAATAGAAAAAGACAAAAAGCCTTTGCAGACAACAATTACAGAGAAGTAATCTTGAAAGTTTAAAAGCGAATGCCCTGATACAAAATATAAAACAACTATTTATATGCAATTTTTAAATACCTTTACGCAATTATGCAAAAAACAATAAACATATTTAACAAAAGAGCCAAGTATGATTTTGAATTATTAGACAAATATAACGCTGGAATTGTTTTAACGGGTACTGAAATAAAATCTATCAGACTAGGAAAAGCTTCAATTGCAGAAAGTTTTTGCGAATTTCATGGTAATGAACTCTTTCTAATAAATTCACATATAGAAGAATACCAATATGGAACACATTACAATCATAAATCTAAAAGCGAACGAAAACTACTTCTCAATAAAAAAGAGCTCAAAAAATTAGAAAAAGTAATTCAAAACAAAGGTCTTACTATTATTCCTCTAAAACTGTATACAAATGATAAGGGGTTGGCAAAAATAGAAATTGCTGTAGCAAAAGGGAAGAAAAATTATGACAAGCGGGAAACTTTGAAAGAAAATGATACCAAAAGAGAGTTAGATCGGATAAAAAAATCGTTTTAGTTTTTTGGGTAAAATATGACAAAATTTGTTGCAAAAAGTTTAAATCACTTCATTTTGAAAATGGTTTATAGAAAATGAAATTTTATCTAAGAAATTACATGAACGTAATACCTATTTTTCTATTTTTTTTAGTTCGGCATTGTTTTTAAATGTATCTAAAGTTACTTTAGCATCACCCAAGAATTTTATTTCCGATTTTCCCGTAGCCGATATTTTTAATTGATCTTTAACGTTTATTTCGCATGAGCTATATAATTCGGTTGTGAGGTCTAGTGTATTTATAGTCATTTTTTTTGCTTTTAGTGAGGAGTTATTGTCTAACCTTACAGTTGCTTTTTTTGCATCTCCTTCAATTTCAGCTTTTGATTTTTGATACATGTTTAATTTAATTTCTTTTGTGTCAATTAATGCTTTTAACTGGGCTGCATCACTAGTTTCTATTGATGTGTTGTCTGCTTTTGAGTTTACTTCCGCTTGTGATTTGTCATTTAAAACTAATGTAAACAAATCAGATTTCACATTTAGAAATGATTTTGATCGGTCATAATTTTTGATGGTGATATTATTTAAAGTTATGTCATCAAGTGCTTTTAACACAACCTCATCTTTTGCAATTACTAGTTTTAAAATGTCAGTATAGTTAATTCGTACACTAAATTTTTTTGCTTTAATAACGTTTTTTGTTGTATTAAGTTTTAATGAATTACCTATAATTTCAAAAACAATTATGTCATGCAGGTTATCATCTGCTTCAATTTCTACAGAATTAGTATCTGACTTTATTAAAAAAACCTCTAAATTATCTGCAATTTCAACTGTTTCAAATGATTCAACTTTCTTTGCACTCAGTGTTATGATATTTGTGCCTTTAATTTTTTCTTTTTTTTGTGCAAAAGAAATTGAAAATGCAAAAAGTAAAATTGTTATTAAAAGTGTATAAAATTTCATATATATAATTTTAAATATTTAGTAGTCATTTCGTTTTTATAGTTAGGACAAGTTGTGTTATCAAACTATTCAATGCTTTTATTAGATGCGTATTCCAACTACATAAATTAAAATTTTAAATTGTGAAAGCAAGCACTGAATATTATTTTCTTAGAAAATATTATGTTTACAAATATATGCTTTTTAACAATAAAATATAAATAAATCAGTCCGTTTATACTTTTTGGCTTACTAAAAAATTGAACAATCTAAAATTAATGCCAGTAGCTTAATGAAAGACTCGGTAAAATTAATAATCATTTTTAAATTGACCTTGATTTTTGAATTGATATTTGTAAATTTGTATTTCATTTTAAATATATACTCATGAATTTGTTTGATGTTGTAATAATTGGTTCTGGACCAGGCGGATATGTTTCAGCTATTCGTTGTGCACAATTAGGTTTAAAAACAGCAATTATTGAAAAATATTCCACACTGGGTGGTACTTGCTTAAATGTGGGTTGTATCCCTTCTAAGTCATTATTAGCTTCTTCGCATCACTATGATGAGTTAAAACATTTTGCTGATCATGGTATAGAAGTTTCTGGTGAAGTAAAGGTAAATCTTGCAAAAATGATTGAAAGAAAACAAGCTGTTGTTGATCAAACAAGTGGCGGCGTTAAATTTTTGATGGATAAAAATAAAATTACTATTTTTAATGGATTGGGTTCTTTTGAAGACGCTACACATGTTAAGGTTACAAAGTCAGACGGTACTTTTGAAATCATAGAATCAAAATATATAATTATAGCTACTGGTTCTAAACCTTCAAATCTTCCTTTTATTACTATAGATAAAGAACGAATTATTACATCTACTGAGGCTCTAAAACTATCTCAAGTACCAAAACACTTAATCATCATTGGGGGTGGTGTAATTGGTATTGAACTAGGTCAGGTATATTTGCGTTTAGGAGCACAAGTTTCTGTAGTTGAATTTATGGATCGAATTATACCTGGAATGGACAGTTCGTTGTCTAAAGAATTAACTAAAGTGTTAAAGAAACAAGGAATGAAATTTTATGTTTCGCACAAAGTTCAGTCAGTAAATAGAGTAGGGGATAGTGTGACGGTAAAAGCTGAAAATGCAAAAGGTGAACTCATCACTTTAGATGGTGATTATGCACTTGTATCTGTGGGAAGACGCCCTTATACCGATGGTTTGCAGGCAGATAAAGCAGGGGTGAAAATAACAGATAGAGGAATGATTGACGTTAATAATCATTTACAAACGAATGTTTCAAATATTTATGCCATTGGTGATGTGGTTAGAGGTGCCATGCTTGCACACAAAGCAGAGGAAGAGGGGGTCATGGTTGCAGAGATACTAGCAGGACAGAAACCTCATATTGATTACAATTTGATACCTGGTGTGGTATATACTTGGCCTGAAGTGGCGGCAGTAGGAAAAACAGAAGAGCAATTGAAAGCAGAAGGTATTACTTTTAAATCGGGCAGTTTTCCTTTTAAAGCCTTAGGTAGAGCTAGAGCAGGTGGCGATTTAGATGGCTTTGTGAAAATTTTAGCAGATGAAAAAACAGATGAAGTTTTAGGGGTGCACATGATAGGAGCTAGATGTGCCGATTTAATTGCTGAAGCGGTAACTGCCATGGAATATAAAGCAAGTGCAGAGGACATATCAAGAATGAGTCACGCTCATCCCACATTTGCAGAGGCTATTAAAGAAGCCGCACTTGCTGCCACAGAAAATAGAGCACTGCACGTGTAAATTAAACTTTAAATGATACCTTAAAATTTGCAACCTTAATTTTTTTAATCTTGCAGATTTTGTTTATTGATAATTATTTCACTTTAGGTGTGAGATTAGTAGTATTTTTACTGTTCCGACTGAATGTCGGAACAGTAAAAAGCGGAAATGTATAGCACGCCCCAAAATGCCTCACAAAATTTTATTTTAATTCTTTATTGATGAGTCGATAAAAATCATCTCTAAATTCTTTTTGATTAAATACGCCTCCATATTGCAGTGTAGTGGTGTAGCTGCTTTCATCTTTAATCCCTCTGCTTGACACACATAGATGAGTTGCTTCTACAACTATCATAACATTTTCAGTATCTAAAACTAATTTTAGTTCGTTAAATATTTGCATAATCATGCGTTCTTGCACTTGCGGACGTCTGGCAAAATAATCAACAATACGGTTCAATTTTGAAAGGCCTATTACTTTTCCAGAAGATATATAACCCACATGAGCCTTCCCTACAATGGGTAAAAAGTGATGCTCACAAGTAGAATTAAAACTGATATTTGCCTCTACAAGCATTTTATCATACTGATAGGAGTTTTCAAAAACTGAAATTTTAGGTTTGTTTGCTGGATTTAGTCCCGAAAAAATTTCTTGAACAAACATTTTTGCTACTCTGTGTGGAGTGCCGCTAAGACTATCGTCTGTTAAATCGAGACCTAATTCCTTCATGATAACTTCAAAATGCTTGGCAATTACGCTCATTTTTTCGTTATCTGATTTATCAAAAGCATCAGGTCTTAATGGAGTTTCCACAGAAGTCATTTGATGATTGTCTCCTAATATTTCATATAATTCTTGTTGGATAGTATTGTTCATAGCAATTTTCCCTATTATTTGAGTTTTGATTGGTAGTATTTTCTTAGTTTTTCTAGTTTAGGGGCAATTACCATTTGGCAATAGCCTTGTGAGCTGTTTTGGTTATAATAATTTTGGTGGTAATCTTCGGCTGCATAGAAAACAACGGCTGGCGATATTGCCGTTACCACAGCATCACTGTATAGTCTTTCCTTTTCTATGAGTGCAATATACTCTTCTGCTTGTTTTTTTTGATTTTCTGAATGATAAAAAATTTCACTTCTATATTGAGTACCCACATCAGCACCTTGACGGTTTAAAGTTGTGGGATTGTGAGAACTAAAAAATATTTCGAGTAAATCTTTATACGGTACAATTTTAGGGTTGTAAGTTATTTGAATTGCTTCTGCATGACCCGTTGTTCCAGTACAAATTTCTTTATAGGTTGGATTTTTAACAGTGCCTCCCGTATATCCAGAAACAACTTTTTCAACTCCTTTAATCTCTAGAAAAACAGCTTCAGTACACCAAAAGCACCCCCCTGCAAAAGTGGCTATTTCTTTTCCTTGTTCAACATTCATTTTTATAGGTTTTTTAAATTCTAAAATTTCTTTTTTTCCCTCCACTGCTTTAGAATTGCAAAAGCTTAAGGAAATTAAACAGATTGTAAGTAAAAATTTCATAGCAATTTTTTGTTTAACAAATATAGTAATTAATTAAACAATTTTTTTTATTTAACGTTTATTTAGGTAATGATTATTTTGATGGTTGAATCTAGCATGTTGAAACTGCCCCGCATTGTAAAAAAAATAATTATTTTACATTCGATAAAATCTTTGCTACTTTTGTGAAAATTCAAAAAAATGATACGCATTGCTCAGTTACACAAATATTATGGCGATTTGCATGTGCTAAAAGGAGTAAATTTACACATAAAAGCTGGGGAAATTGTTTCTATTGTAGGGGCATCTGGTGCGGGGAAAACTACTTTGTTGCAATTGATGGGTACTCTAGACCGACCCAGTTTGCAGCCAGATTCTTTGTTGCAGTTAAATGGTATTGATATTTTGAAATTGAATGATAGTGATTTGTCTAAATTTAGAAATTTGAATTTAGGTTTTATTTTTCAATTTCATCAATTATTACCCGAGTTTACGGCATTAGAAAATGTGTGCATACCCGCATTTATAGCAAAAAAAAATAAAGCTGATACAGAAAAAGAGGCCGTTAGACTGTTAGATTATTTAGGCTTAAAAGATAGAATAAACCACAAACCAAATGAATTATCAGGTGGGGAGCAACAACGTGTTGCAGTGGCTAGAGCATTAATAAATAAGCCTGCTATCATTTTTGCTGATGAACCTTCAGGAAATTTAGACACGCAATCTGCTGAGCATTTACATCAATTATTTTTTAAGTTGCGTGATGAATTTGGGCAAACGTTTGTTATTGTTACGCATAATGAAGATTTAGCGAACATGGCTGATAGAAAATTAGTTATGAAAGACGGTACTATCTAATGATTTTAATTTTATTAAACTGGTTAATTTTGTTTTGGTTCGCATCAGTAACTGGTGTGGCAACAAATCATATTTTTAAAATTTCTACTAAAACCTGTTCCTTGTATTATTTGCTTTTTTTATTAA
>DAINSR010000152.1:0-5851 GCA_036741255.1 Flavobacterium sp. | reverse complement strand
TTTTCCATAGGACAAATATACAAAATATTTACTATATATTGTCGTTAGGTTAATATAAATATAGCGTAAGTTATAAGTACAACTCTGTAAAGAAAAAGACAGATAAAATTTCTGGAATCCTTTTAGGAAAAATAACGGAAAATGGATTTATAAAATCCGACAAGGATAGTTTACGTGAAAGCAAAAACCGTAAATGGAATTTCCATTAAAAAGGCTGGACTTTCGGCGATGTTTTTTGAACTTTTAAATGATGAATTTATGTCCTTCAAGAAGTTCTTTCATGAAGATGTGGCACAATTATTTTTCGGTTTTCCATGGCTAGATGGACCTATAATTCAACAATAAAGAGAGCTCCTCATTATTACAACTACGATTTCTGTTCCGAATATTTTGGACTCAAATCTATTACCGAAAAATCCGTTTCCACTGCTTTGCGATTGGTTGGCCAAGATAGAGAAGGTGTCGTTTTATGGAAGAAAAGTCTAATCAAGGAGTCGGAGAAAATGAAGTCGGAATATATAATGGTGGATTCAACCCATATCACAAGCCTTTCGGAATTATTAGAAATTAATCGTGTTGGATATAACCCGAAAAAAGATTTTGATCCTCAAATCCGACTAATGTACATATTTTCATCCGAACTTTACCGCCCCATCTACTATAAGTCAATCAATGGAAATATTACGGATGTCAAATCCATGAAATTATGTGTGGAGGAGATGAAACTAAAAAATGTAATTTATATTGGATACAAAGGATTTTACAGAAAAGACAACCTTAAAATAATGGATGACGAAAAGCTACAATACATTATTCCCCTTTACCGAAACGATTCGCTAATAGACTTCAATCCCCTGATGCAAGGGAATTTCAAAAAAGACATTTCATATTTCTTGTACCAAAAAAGATAATTTGGTACTACAAATATGAAAACGGTGGCAATAAGATGGTTACATTTTTAGACGAAAAATTACGGACAACTGAAGAGTCTGATTATTTGGACAGAATTGATAAAAATATAGAAAAGTTTACGAAGGAAAAATTTATAGAAAAACCGGAAAAGTTTGGAACATTGACCATGATTTATAAAACAACAGAGGAGAAAACAGCCGAAGAAATATATAAAGCCTACAAACGCAGAAACGAAGTAGAAATAGTCTTTGATGCATATAAAAATTTTCTATATGCAGATAAAATGTATATGCAAAACAGCTACATAATGGAAGGGTGGCTCACGGTAAACTTTATAGCAATGATTGCTTATTACAAACTACTAAAGAGGTTGCAAGATGAAAAATTAAACAGTAAATATTCTCCAAAAGACATCATTGAAATAAGTAAATCTATACAGAAATGTAAAATAAACAACACGTGGCATACTTCGGAAATAACCAAAAAGGATATGGATCTTTTTGCTAAATTAAAATTGACTACCTAAATTTGCTGCAGAGTTAGGGTTCAAATCAGTAGTGTATTTACAATAAATAAGGGGGAATTTAGAACTAAGGGAACACTCCTAAAAAAAGCCAGTTTCTGTACTTTTTCAAGGATGTAAGGGTTATTATTAAGAACATCTCTAAAACTCTTTTTTATTACAAAATAGTCTTTTAAAAAACTACGGCATCATTTTTTTAAATCTCTATCCTCAGTGTATCAATTCTTAAAACTAAACAATTAATTACTCTGTGTAATATTGGTTTAGTTTTTTATTCTATAAGCGACACCCTTTTGTTTAAATGTTTCGCCCACAAAATTATATTCAAATGTATAGGAATCTTTTTTTGTAGTAAGTATTTTTACTTGAATAGCTTTTTTTTCAGCTCTATTTTTTGGTTTAACATTTTTGATAATATATTCGCAGTCATTTGTCCATCTTACATTATAAGAATCTGTTATTCCTTTAAATGTTTCTGTTTGTATGGTGTCGTTGCGTTCAAAATTTGTTGTATATTTTTTTCCTTCGATTACTATTTCTGATGTAAACTTTCCGTTTCTAAAATCTTGACACTTTCGGTCTTGATTGTAACAAGATATGAGTAACACGACAGCTAGTAAGCTATAAAGAATGAGTGATATGTAGTGCTTCATAAATTTATATTTTTTGAATTATCTATTATTTATGATTTTTCAAATCTCCTTCAAAAAAACTTTTTACAATGGTATTTATTCCTTTAAACATAAAAAAAACGGCTAAAACACAGAGTGATATTCCAATTCCTAAAACCAATTCATAATAACTGTTTTCCTGATTTTTAAAAGAACTATTGATAACCACTGGTCCCATAAAGAGTAAGGGAAGCGAACTTGATAGATATTTAATTCCTTTTGTTAAAATTTTTCTGTCTGTGGACATAATTTACAATTATTTTGAGTAATTTTCTATTGCGTTTCTAACATTTCCAAACTGCCTTAGCAGTTGTTCTGCCTTAAGATAATCTACATTTATTTCGTCCATAATCATTTTTACACCTCTATTCACCAGTTTTTTATTGCTCAGCTGCATATCAACCATTTTATTGCCTTTTACTTTTCCAAGTTTTATCATGCTTGAAGTAGAAATCATGTTTAAAACGAGTTTTTGAGCTGTTCCTGCTTTCATACGACTACTTCCAGTAACAAATTCGGGTCCAACAACTACTTCAATAGGAAACTGAGCCACTAATGCTAGCGGACTTTTAGCATTGCATGTAATACAAGCCGTTGTGATGTTATTTTTATTGCAATTTTCTATGCCATGAATTACATAAGGAGTTGTGCCAGAGGCTGCAATACCTATAACAATATCCTTTGATGTAATCCCGTGAGCGTTCAGGTCTATCCATGCTTGGTCAGGATTATCCTCGGCATTTTCAACAGCCTTTCTAATGGCATTATCGCCCCCTGCAATGATTCCGTTAACTAAATCTGGAGCTACTCCAAATGTGGGCGGACATTCAGAAGCATCTACAATGCCTAATCTACCCGATGTTCCAGCACCTATATAAAATAATTTTCCACCGTTTTGTAGTGCTTCAACAACCTTTTCAACAACTTTTTCAATTTGGGATAACGCTTTTTCAACAGCAAAAGGAACCGTTTTATCTTCATTATTGATATGAAATAAAAGCTCTGAAACCGACATGTTTTCTAGTTGATTATACAAGGAAGACTGCTCGGTTGTTTTTGTAAAATTCATGATTTTAAATTCATTATTAATACTAAAGATAAAAGTTTTTCCCTAAATTTAGACAAAGACAGCAATTATAACTCCAAGAATTATAGCCATTAATTTTGCCAAGTTAAATTTGTGTCCTTCACTACTTTCAAAAATAATTGTTGAAGAAATGTGAAATAAAATTCCGATGACTATTCCAGAAATCTGAGAAAAATATTGTGCTAAAAATTTTAGGTTAGTTGAAACATAAGTGCCTAATGGTGTTATGAAGGCAAAAACAATCATAAAAAATAAAATTGCCTTTTTACTCAAACTTGCGTTAATAAAAAATATAGTTAATATCATGGCAATTGGAAAGTGATGAATGGCAATTGCAAAGGCTAGTTCTTGATGTTTACTAATGGGCATTCCTTCTAAAAAAGCATGCAAACACAAGCTAAAAAATAACAACCAAGGAATAGTATTCATTTTATTGTGTCCGTGAACGTGTCCGTGCTCTGCCCCTTTTGAAAAATACTCTAAAACAATTTGAAACACAATCCCAATCATTATAAATAACCCAATGGTATTGATGCCATGAGAATGCTCTTGATGATGTTGATTTGAATGCAAAAGACGCTCAGATTCATAAACCTCTGGAAGTAGATGCATTACGGTTAGCGATAGTAGAAAAGCACCACTAAAAGCTAAAAGTAATTTTAAGTTTTTTTTATTTTTAGGTTGTATCAAACACGCAAGTAGATATCCTAAAACTACAGCAATAAAAGGAAGAAGATATATAATATGGTTCATTATTTAAAAATCATAATTAGTCGTTCTGATTTGTTTTTTACAAAAGGTTGTAATTTATAATTACCAAAAATATCTAGTAAAAAAATACCCGATTCAGCCATCATTTTTTCAAAATCAGTTAATCGCAATGCCTGTACTTTTTCAGTGAAATGAAATTTTTGCCCGTCATCTTCAAATTGAATTTCTTTATAAATATGATTCTCTTTTACATATCTCTTGATGTAAAAATCAATATTTTCAACAGTTTTTATCTCGTTTGCTACTAAATTTTCAATTACAAAATCTACATTCATAAAATCAATACAAGCAAAACCATATTCATTTAAACTATTATGTATGGCTTTTAGTGTTGTTACATTATCGTGGCTGTTTTCAAAATATCCAAAACTAGTAAACAAATTAAATATAGCATCATATTTTTCATTTGAAACATTTCGCATATCATGAACTTTAAAATGCAATGTTTCATTTTCAAATTTAGAGGCTTCTCTAATACTGTTTTCAGATAAATCGGCACCAGTTACATGATACCCAAGCGAGTTTAAATAAATGGAATGTCGGCCTTTTCCGCATGCTAAATCTAAAATTTTTGCTTGCTCTGGCAAATTCAAATAATGAGTTAAATTATCCATAAAAACCTGAGCCTCTTTATTATCTCTATCTTTATAAAGTATATGATAGTATTTTGTATCAAACCAAGATGCAAACCAGTTTGAATATTGTAACACGTTATCTGTTGAGTCTTGCTTATTATTTGCAGTCATTAATTAGGTTTTCATTTCACTAAAGTGGCAAAATTAGTGTATTTTTGCGTTTCAATTAAATTTTTTAGAAGTTAAGATTTTTGATTTCTAAAATTTAATTTAGCAATAAATAGTAATATACAGATTCGATTGGGTAATAATGGAAGAAAATTTTAAAATGGTTGCAAAAACCTTGTTTGGTTTTGAAGATCTACTGGAGAAAGAACTTTTACAACTGGGGGCTCAAAAAGTCAAAAAAGGCACTCGTGTAGTTTCTTTTTATGGTGATAAGGGATTTATGTACAAAGCCAACTTAGCTCTTAGAACGGCTTTAAAAATTCTAAAACCAATTTATGAATTTAAAGCCTTTAACGACAAATCTTTATATGACGGAATTCAAAAAATAAATTGGAGCAACTATTTAACTCCCCATCAAACATTTGTAATAGAAACCACCTTACATTCAGAACATTTTAACCACAGTCAGTTTGTTGCATTAAAGACAAAAGATGCCATAGTAGATCAATTTAGAACTCAAACAGGCAATAGACCAAATATTGATAAAGATTTTCCAGATGTAAAAATTCACGTTCACATTGATAGAGATTTAGTAACAGTTTCCTTAGACACATCAGGAGAATCATTACACAAACGAGGATATAAATCAGCCACTAACATTGCCCCCATAAACGAAGTTTTAGCTGCAGGAATGTTATTATTATCTGGCTGGGACGGAAACTCACACTTTTTAGACCCCATGTGTGGTAGTGGCACAATAGTTGCAGAAGCCGCCATGATTGCCTGTAATATCCCCGCTAACATCAATAGAAAAGAATTTGCTTTTGAAAAATGGAATGATTGGGATAGTGAATTGTTTGACAAAATACTTGAATCATTACTAAAAAAAACACGGGATTTTCATTATTCAATTACAGGTTTTGACAAGGCTTCAAGTGCTGTTGTAAAAGCAAAAGATAACATTAGAAATGCTAATTTAGATGAATTTGTAAAAATATCTGAAGCCAATTTTTTTGAATCTAACAAACAAAAAGAAGGTCCTTTACTCATAGTGTTTAATCCACCGTATGGTGAACGTTTAAATGTAGAAATGGAACGTTTTTACAGAGAAATTGGCGATACGCTAAAAAATAATTATGCCAAT
>DAINSR010000151.1:0-5860 GCA_036741255.1 Flavobacterium sp. | reverse complement strand
ACCAAGTGTTTTCTAACATGAATACTTTGTTACCCACACCAATACCTAATGCTCCACCAGATGCTCCCTCGCCCACAATTATGGTAATAATGGGTACTTGCAAACGACACATTTCAAAAATGTTTCGAGCAATAGCCTCACCCTGTCCACGTTCTTCTGCTTCTAAACCTGGATAGGCACCTGGAGTATCTACTAAGGTTAATACTGGAATTCCAAATTTTTCTGCCATTTTCATTAATCGTAAGGCCTTTCTATATCCTTCAGGATTTGCCATTCCAAAATTTCTATATTGCCTAGTTTTTGTATTATAGCCTTTTTGCTGCCCAATAATCATGAAAGACTGTTCGCCAATTTTTCCTAAACCACCCACCATTGCTTTATCATCTTTGACACCTCTATCTCCAAAAAGTTCTAAAAAAGTTCCTTGCGTGAGGGCATTAATATGATCCATTGTATATGGACGATCTGGATGACGCGAAAGTTGTACCCGCTGCCAAGCCGTTAGATTTTTGTAAATATCTTTTTTTGTTTGCTCTAATTTTTTTTCAATTTGTTTGCAAGTATTAGACACATCAACATCGGACTCTTCTCCAATTACCAAACATTTATCTAATTGATCCTCAAGTTCTTTTATTGGCAATTCAAAATCTAAATATTCCATATATGGTTTGTATTACGTTTATTTTTTGACGCTACAAATATAAAGTTTTTATGTTTTTTTATTGTCAATGTTTAAATAGTTTTTAACTTTTTTTGTTTTTAAAGCTATATTCTAAGTATTTACAGCTTTTGTCATTCTGAGGGACGAAGAATCACATAACTTGAGCAACTTATGAGATTCCTTCTTCGTCGGAATGACAACAAAACCATAAAAATGGTTTTCAAATAATGCTGTTAATACTAGAATATAGCCGTTTTTAACAATCTCAACGGCTATTACTGTTACTATGATTAAAAATGTATCTAAATGAAAAAGCTACTCGTTTGCTCTAAGATAACTCATTTTATTCTTTATAATCCATTATAAATTTATGCTTTTAATGCTGAAGTTATTTAAACTTTTCCGTTTGCTAAAAAATTTGTTTTTTGCAGCCACTTTTTGCCTTTTTTCGTTCCGTAGCCCAATATGTAACTTAAAAAAGACTTCAATTGGATACAAAATCCTAAATTTTTCGCTAAAATGCAAAAAGTTTAAATCACTTCACTATCGTTTTGCATATCTTAGTAGATACAGTGCTAAAATTCCGAAAATGGTATTAGGAATCCAAACCGCTATAAAAGGCGAGAAACTAGATTTTTCTGCAATAGTTCCAAAAACTTTATCAAAAAATATAAATGTAAAAGCAATAACAATTCCAATTGCTAGATTAACTCCCATGCCCCCTCTTCGTTTCATGGCTGAAACCGCTACCGCTATAATGGTTAAAATAAATGCCGAAACGGGTAGGCTATATTTTTTATACAAAACAACCAAATATGTATTAATACTAGAGTTGCCTCTGTTTCGTTCTTTTTCTATAAAGTCATTAATTTCTGTAATAGACATGGTTTCTGCCGCATAAATAACCGGGGTTAAATCATCTGGTTCAAAGTTGTATTGTTCAACTTTTTTTTCAGCAGATTCTAACAAATCATCAAAAGGAAGAATAGTTCTCTTTTTGTAATTATATAAAATGTAAGATTTTATTTTTTTGTCATATCTAATTCTACTTGCCGTTACTTTATAAACCAATTTGTTGCCCACACATTTTTCAAAAGTAAAGTTAAAACCCGTTTGAGAAAGATAGTTATAATTACTCACATAGATGTATTCACTTGTTTGGGCATTTCCTTTTAAATATGTATATCTAAAATCATTAAACCCTTTACTAGCACTTGGCACTAAGAAAAAACCCATAATGAGAGCAAAAATTGAAACTATAGAAGCTCCTATAATATAGGGTCTTAAAAAGCGATTAAACGAAATTCCAGAACTTAAAATGGCAATAATTTCTGTATTGTTTGCTAATTTTGAAGTAAACCAAATGACAGATAAAAACAAAAAAATAGGGAAAAGAAGGTTGGCAAAATAAATTGTGAAATCGCCATAATAAATGAGAATATCTTTTAAGGGAACTTTATTTTGTATCATTTTATTCACTTTTTCAGAAATATCAATGATAATACCAATGGGTATAAACAACAAAAGCATTACACTAAAAGTTGCTAAGTAGCGCTTTAGAATATAGATGTCTATTATTTTCATTTTCAATATATTACCCGCTTTTAAAATTTTAAAAACAAATTTATAAACGTTGGCTCATTTGCATCACCATTTTATCTTTCCAAACTTTAAAAGTTCCTGCAATGATTTGTTTTCTTGCCTCACGAACTAGCCAAATATAGAAACCTAAATTATGAATTGTGGCAATTTGTTTACCAAGAAATTCATTGGCTGCAAACAAATGCCGGAGATATGCTTTTGAATACTCTAAATCTACAAAGGTATAGCCCATTTCATCTATAGGTGAAAAATCTGCCTCCCATTTTTTATTCTTTATATTAATGCTCCCAAAAGCAGTAAACAACATACCATTTCTTGCGTTTCTAGTGGGCATTACACAATCAAACATATCAATACCTAAGGCTATGTTTTCTAAAATATTAATGGGTGTACCCACTCCCATCAAATATCGGGGTTTTTCTTTAGGTAAAATTGCTGTAACAACCTCTGTCATGGCATACATTTCTTCTGCGGGTTCTCCAACAGATAATCCGCCAATAGCATTTCCTTGTGCATTAGAATTAGCAATATACTCTGCAGATTGTTTTCTTAAATCTTTATAAGTACTCCCCTGAACAATTGGGAAAAAAGTCTGCTCATAACCATATTTAAAAGGCAAGTTTTCTAAGTGATTTATACACCTGTCAAGCCATCTATGCGTCATTTGCATGGAGCGTTTAGCATATTTATAATCACAAGGATAAGGAGTGCATTCATCAAAAGCCATAATGATGTCTGCCCCTATGGTTCGCTGAATTTCCATAACATTTTCTGGTGAAAAAAAATGATACGAACCATCTAAATGTGATTTAAACTTTACGCCATCTTTAATTTTTCTGTTTGAAGACAAAGAATACACTTGATATCCACCAGAATCGGTAAGAATATTTCTATCCCAATTCATAAATTTATGTAATCCACCTGCTTGTTCTAAAATTTTTAATTGCGGACGCAGATATAAATGATACGTATTTCCTAAAATAATATCGGGATTGATATCGTTTTTTAACTCTCGTTGGTGCACTCCTTTAACAGAAGCAACAGTACCAACAGGCATAAAAATGGGGGTTTCAATAACGCCATGGTCTGTTGTTATTGTTCCTGCTCTTGCCTGACTTTGTGAATCTGTCGCAATTAAATCAAACTTCATATTTCTTGATTATTCATATTAGTGGGCAAATATATTGAATTTATACTAATGTGTGAGAGGCAAATGTGAGAGGCAAACTTTAATGGGTTATTCTAATTTTTCAAAAAAGAATAATTCATAATTAGGCAGCAAATCAGGATGGAGAATTTTGATGATATCTTTGAGAACTAAATCAGGTCTATTGGGAGCTAATTCATAATAAATGACTCCACCTGTTTTTCCTTTTTTAGTACTAAAGGAATAAACGTTTTTAGTTTCTATTGCCTTAAAATAAGTGTAATTTTTATTACTCTTTATAATTTCTTCAATAGAAGTAAACTGACCAGGTCCAATCCAAAAATCCGCATCTTTTGCCCTGTCAAGTACCGTTTCAAAAGATAATGATAAGCTACCAGTACCGGGAGTATCTGACCATAAATAATTGCCGTTTGCTTCTTTTAATAACAAAGCAGACCAACTTTCGCCTTGAGGCAAAAACCATTGATCTTTAAAAATTGCACCCGCTAAAATTGTGGGTGTAGCAGTTGCAGATTGAGCCAACTTGCGGGCTTTATCATAACTTTTTTCAATAGCCTCAAACTCGGCAGTTGCTTTTTCCTTTTTGTCATATAATGCCCCAAAAAACTTAATCCATTCTGCTTTTCCAAGTGGTGTTTTTTCTGTCCAATCTGAGTTGAATATGATTTTTTGACCATTTTTTTGCAAGTTTGTATAAGATTTTATGTCGCCATCTACACTATAACCCACAATAACATCAGGGTTTACATCTAAAATCACCTCAGTATTTAAACTGTTATTTTTACCTATTTCTTTAACTTTCTTTGCATCAATGCGTTCGCGTGTAGTTTCTGAGGATACATATTTTAAACCAGGAAAAGCCACTAATGTATTATCTACACCCAGCATTTCTAGTGACGGAATGTGTGTGGTAGAAGTAACTATAATTTTTTGTATGGGAATTTGAACCGCTGTAAATTGCTTTAAACTATCTGGAATTTCAATGTTTTCTTTATGAAGAATGTAGGTAAAAACATCCGCCGACTCAGGATAGGTATTTTTAACTTTTAACATAGAAAAATTTTCATATTCTACTAACGAAAAACCTTCAGCATATAAAATTTCATTTTCTTTTGCAGTAACTTTAGCACTGGTTTGTGTTTTTTTACATTGGGTTAAACCCAAAAAAATAAGTAGGTATAGTGTGCCTTTTGATAAATATTTCATAAAAAAAACTTTATACAAAAGTAGAATTTTGTTTTGAAATAAAAACCGATTTGTTTTTAAGAGGCATAAATTATTTAGGTTCTATATTGTTTATAGTGGGTAAATATAAAAATCTTATTTTTGTTAATGCAAAATTCAGTAGAAATATTTTCGATAGCTTCTAGGTTTAGAAGAACCTTGGTATGTTAAGGAAGTTGTTTTTGATAGTGGGCGACTTCAATTAGATGTTTATTTAGACTTTAAGAAGGGACATTTGTTTTTAGCAGATGATACTCAATATTATACTGCTTATGATACCGTTGAGAGACGTTGGGAACATCTAAACTTTTTTCAGCATAAGTGTTATCTACATGCCAAAGTTCCAAGAGTAAAGCAATCAGACGGTAAGATTAAGACCCAAGAAGTTCCATGGGCAAGAAAAGGAAGTGGTTTTACACTGTTGTTTGAAGCATTTTCAATGTTGTTAATAGAAAACGAAATGCCTGTGAATAAAGTTGCTAAACTCCTACAAGTTTATCCTGCTAGAATTTGGAATGTCTTTGATTATTGGATTTCTATTGCTCATAAAGAAGATTCAATTGAATCGCTAAGCAAGATAGGTTTTGATGAAACTTCGGTTAAAAAAGGACATAATTATATTACTCACATGGTTGACTTAGACCAAAGACGAGTATTGTTTGCTTGTGAGGGAAAAGGAGCAGATTGTATTGAAAAGAGTGTTGATTATCTAAAAGAAAAAGAAGTAGAAATTACAGAGATTAAACAGGTTTGTATAGACATGTCGCCAGCATTTATATCAGGTTGCAATACAAATTTACCTGAAGCCGAAATTACTTTTGATAAATTCCATGTAATTAAAGAAGTGAACAAAGCAATGGACGAGTTACGAAGGTTAGAACGCAAAGGAAACGATTTATTAAAAGGGCATAAATACACCTTTCTTAAATCAAAATTAACTCCTGAAATCAAATCTGAAAAAGACTTTTTAATGGAATTATATCCTAAATTAGGTCAAGGTTATCAGTTACTCGAAATGTTTAAAGATTTTTGGGATATAAAAGAAAAAGCAGAAGCAGAAACCTATTTAGCTTTTTGGTGTGATTATGCAGATGATTCTGGAATTTATCCATTCCAAAAAGCATCAAAAACAATAAAAGCACATTGGTCAGGAATTATAAACTACATTGAAAGTAGAATAAATAAGGGAGTAATTGAAGGCATAA
>DAINSR010000150.1:0-5915 GCA_036741255.1 Flavobacterium sp. | reverse complement strand
AAAGCACTGAATGCCCTGCAAATAAAATGGTTTATAGTTTTTCAGCAGACCCTATGGTATAATGCCGATATAGTATGAAAATAGTCCATTTTTATTGGACTATATTGAATACATAATCGGTATTAAAACCAAAAACCAGCTTTAGAAAAATTGTCCTAATAAAACAAGCCTCTTGTCAACTAATATTTTTTATACAATACATTTTGTATTCTTGAAATAGGTAATCTTACAAATACTTCTCGTTGTGTTGAGTAAGGTCTAAACCTATTTCTTCATTTTCTTCTGTTACTCTAAAAGAAATGAATAATCCCACGAACCAATATAAAAAATATGAACCAAAAAAAGTGAACGCAGCAACACTTACAAGCACAAATAAATGACTAAATAATAATAACCATCCGCCCCCGTGCAATAGACTGAATCCTTCTACATTTGCAAATATTGCTGTAAGAATCATTCCCATTATGCCTCCCACTCCATGACAAGCAAATACATCTAGTGTATCGTCTATTTTTTTTAACTTATCCCAGTGCATACAAAAGTTTGAAACAACCGCAGTTATAAATCCAAAAAACATACTTTCTGCAACAGTAACAAAACCAGCTGCAGGTGTTATAGCAACTAAACCTACAACTGCTCCAATACATGCTCCTAGAGCAGATATTTTTCGTCCTTTTATTTTGTCTAAAAATATCCATGTCATCATTGCCATGGCAGACGCTATTGTTGTGGTTGCAAAAGCCATAGCAGCACTACTGTTTGCCGCTAATGCAGAACCCGCATTGAAACCAAACCATCCAAACCAAAGCATTCCAGTGCCTAATAATACAAAAGGAATATTTGTGGGTTCATGATGTTGCTTTTTTCTCTTGCCTAGATACAATGCTCCAGCTAATGCAGCAAAACCTGCACTCATGTGAACAACCGTGCCACCAGCAAAATCTTTAATACCAAAATAAGCTCCTAGTAATCCACTTGGATGCCAAGTCATGTGGCACAAGGGCGTATAAATAAAAATACAGAAAAGAACTATAAAAAAAAGATAAGCAATAAACCTAACACGTTCTGCAAATGAACCTGTTATAATAGCAGGTGTTATAATAGCAAACTTCATTTGAAATAATGCAAACAAAATAAACGGAATAGTAGTTGCCATGGATAAATGTGGTAAACCATTAACTTGATTAAAAAACGAATACTCAAAAGGGTTACCTATGATGCCATAATGAACGCCATTTATACTTAATCCTAGTGGACTGCCAAACGATAAGCTAAAACCCACCACTACCCAGACTACTGAAATTACGCCAAGAGCCACAAAACTTTGAAACATGGTTGATATAACATTTTTTTTACCTACCATTCCCCCATAAAAAAATGATAACCCTGGAGTCATTAATAAAACCAAACATGTTGAAGTGAGAAGCCAAGCTACATCTGAACCTACAATATCTTTTTCACTTCCAAAATTTTCAACCTCGGGTAACTGTGTTTTCCAAAAAACAGAAGTAATTCCTAAAATGATAATAATAAAAAATGGAATTATCCATTTTAACTTGATTTTAAATATTTTTGACATGTCCTAATTATTTTAGTGCAAAAATATAAATAACTATTATTTTTTAAATAAAAACACAAAAAAATAGGGATTGTTGTTAAACCCAAATTTCCGAGACAAACTTTCAGATAGGCTACTAATTGCTACTTTAGCAACAACTTGGTATGAGTAACAGATAGTTATAGATAATAAATAGTAATGACTTTTGCGGTACTCATTGTAGGCTTTATCTTTGGTTTATTTCCAATTATAAAAGATTCTGTTGTTTTTTCAAAATTTTTACAAAACTCGTCTGTAATACAAAATAAATCAGTAATTTTATCAAAGCAAATCATAAGGCAAATTTTAGTTAATTGTTTAATTTTCAATGCTTTAAATATACTAACTTTTGCCTTTTTATGCAATTTTTTTTAAACTTTTTTACTAAATTTATTAATCGAACTCAGGTTTATATTGATTTTTTTTAGATTAAAATTTTACTTTTCTATTTTTTATACATTTAATTTTGCTGTAATAATAATATTTTGACATTATGACCATTTATTTTAAGTCATTGACCAATTTTAAAACCATGAAAACTAATTTTTAAAAGTAATATTGTAACATAAAACGAATAAATACTAACATAAAATTTAATTCATGAAACTAAAAAAATTTGAAGGGAATCCAATTTTGAGTCCTAACCCCGCAAATGATTGGGAAAATCTTGTGGTTTGTAATCCAGGTGTTTATTATGACGATGGAAAGTTTTATATGCTTTATAGAGCAGCGGGTGATGATGAGGCCCATGTAATTCGATTTGGTTTAGCTACTAGTGAAGATGGATATAAATTTGACCGAGTATCTAGTGATCCAGTTTTAGGCCCTAGTGAACAGGGGCCAGATATGGGGTGTATTGAAGATGCAAGAATCATAAAATTTGATGACTATTATTATGTAACCTATGCTTATAGACCATTTCCTCCAGGTCAGTATTGGAAATTTCGCCATGACGAGGTTTTAACATCAAACCACGGCGATCATGCACCACATTTTATTAAAAAGAATATGGCTAATTCTGCTTTAGCTATGACAAAAGATTTTAAAAATTGGATTAAACTTGGTAGAATAACAGATTCTAATTTAGATGATAGAGATGTAATACTTTTTCCAGAAAAGATTAATGGAAAATATGCTATGTTACACCGACCAAAAGAGTGGATTAATGGCAATTATGGCGTTACAAAGCCTGCTGTTTGGATTCGCTTTAGTGATGATATGTTAGTGTGGAATGAGCCTAGTACAATGTTGATTGGCGGTATTGATGGCGGCTGGGAAGAAAAAGTGGGTGGTAGCACACCACCACTTCGCACCGATAGAGGCTGGTTAGTGCTTTATCATGGTGTTGAAAATGGTGGTTTAGGTTATTATAGAGTGGGTTGTGTAATGTTAGACTTAAATGATCCAACTAAAGTTATAGGTAGAACAAAAGACTACATCATGGAGCCTGAGTTTGATTATGAAATTGAAGGATACTACAAAGGATGCGTATTCCCCACAGGAAATGTTATTATTGATGATACCCTATATGTTTATTATGGTGGTGCAGATAAGTACATTGGAGTTGCAACATGTAGTGTAAAGGAATTAGTTGATTTTACATTAAGCAAAGAACAAAATCAATAACATCACTATGCAAACAACAAATTTTATAACAGAAGGGCCTAGCTGGGTAAATGGTTTATCTTGGGCAGATATTGTAGTTATTTTTATTTATTTTTTATTCATTGTTTATTTAGGAATAAAATATAGTAAAAGTCAAGATGAGAACTCTTATTTTTTAGCAGGTAGGGGAATGAGCTGGTCTGTAATTGGTTTTTCACTTTTTGCAGCGAGTATATCAAGTTCCACACTTATAGGTCAGGCGGGAGATGCATACAGCACGGGTATTGCAGTTTTTAATTACAATTTAATTTCTGTGTTTGTAATGATATTTTTTGCTTGGTACATATTGCCTTTTTACATCAAATCTAAAATATTTACGATACCAGAATTTTTAGAAAAAAGGTTTAATGTGGCTTCACGATATTATTTTTCTGCTATCACCATTGTAGTAAATATTTTTTTAGATGCAGCAGGATCTTTATATGCAGCGGCCATTGTAATGAAACTTGTTTTTCCAGAGGTTTCTATTTTTACACTGTCTTTAATTTTTGCAGTTATTGTTGCCGCTTATACCATTCCTGGTGGACTTTCTGCTGCTATTAGGGTAGATTTATATCAGGGGGTTTTCTTACTAATAGGTTCAGCAGTTTTAACCGTTTATGCTACTATAAATGGCGGTGCAGAGTATGTTAAAGACTTGTTTGCAAATGGTGATGTATTGATGAAATTAGTTAGAGATAATAACGATAAATCTGTTCCTTGGCTTGGAATGATTGTAGGAATACCTATTTTAGGAATGTTTTTTTGGGGAAATAACCAGCAACTGGTTCAGCGTGTACTAACAGCAAAGTCAATAGACGAAGGTAGAAAAGGAGTATTATTAGTTGGTTTTTTAACGATTTTAACGCTGTTTTTAATCATTATTCCTGGAGTAATGTCAATTCAGTTGTTTCCAAATCTTCCGAAACCCGATATGGTGTACCCAAATTTGATTATGAATTTGTTACCTAATGTGTTAGTAGGCATGATGATGGCAGCAATGGTTGCAGCATTAACATCTTCGTTGAGTGGTTTGTTAAACTCTGTAGCTACTTTGTTCACTATGGATTTTTATGATAAAATAGCCCCTAATAGCACTTCTACAAAAAAAGTGAGAGTAGGTAAAATGGCTTCAATAGTGGTTTTAGTAATAGCCGTATTTTGGGCACCTCAAATAGGCAAACAATTTGGCAATTTATTAAAATACTATCAAGAAATGCTTTCTATGATGGCACCTCCCATTGTTGCTGCTTTTATTCTTGGTATATTCTGGAAACGAATTAATGGTAAAGGAGCTTTTATTGGTTTAATGGCAGGTCTTTTATTAGGCATAATCAATATTTCTTATAAAATTTCAACGGGTTCATCTATATTTGGCGATATGCACTTTTTACTAACTGTTCCGTTTTACTTTTTGTGGAGTGCCTTAGTAATGGTAATTGTTAGCTTTATGACAGAAAAGCCTCCATTAGAAAAAACAAATGATTTAACCTTTACAATGAAAGAGTTTAATGAAGAAACATTGCGTCTTAGAGAACAACCATTACTAGACAGTTATCGCTTTTGGTCTTATATGTTAATTGGTTTCTCAATTCTTGTTTTAGTAATTTTTTGGTAAAAAAAATGATAATGAACTTTAAAAGTAAATATAAAATAATAGCATTCATATTTGTTATAGCTAGTTTTTTAAACAGTTGTAAAGTAGATGAAGGTGCTTCTAAAAATGCGATAAATAAACAACCCAACTTTTTATTTGTTCTTTTAGATGATCAATCTTTTGATGCTTTACAATCTAGTGGGAGATATTCTTTTTTAAAAACGCCTAATATGCAGCGTTTAGAAAATGAGGGTGCAAAGTTTACAGATTTTTTTGTAACTCAATCAATATGTTCTCCTTCAAGAGCAAGTTTTTTAACGGGTACATATCCACATATTCATGGAGTTAATCAAAATAATAGTGAGTTAGATCCTGACTGGAAAACTAATAAGCCATATAACCAACTTTTGCAAAGTGCAGGATATCAAACCGCTCATATAGGCAAAATTCACATGGCTCACTTTAAAGGTCAAAAGCATATTAGACCAGGTTTTGACTATTGGTATAGTTTTGAAGGTCAGGGAGTTTATTTTAACCCAATGGTAAATGATAATGGAAAAGAATATCGTGAAAATGGATATATGACTGATATTTTAACAGATAAGGCTATTGCGTGGTTAAAAGAAAAAAGAGATCCTAGTAAACCTTTTAGTCTCAATTTATGGCACAAAGCCGTTCATGAAAATCACTCACCAGCTCCCAGACACGATAAAATGTATGCTAATGAAAAACTTCCTTTTCCGCCATACAATACTCATTTAGAAAATTTTGCTGGAAAACCAGAGTGGCAGCGCTTAAAAGCGTGGGATGATAAGTGGAAAGAGTATGTACCAGCAGATTCTATCACTCCAAAACCTTGGCCCATTAAAGGCGATAAATTTTTAAAGCAGTTAGAGTGTTTAGCTGCCGTGGATGAATCATTAGGTAAAGTATTAGCTCTATTAGAAGAAATAGGTGAGTTAGACAATACTGTGATAATTTATAGTAGTGATAATGGCTATTTTATGGGTGAACATGGTTTCTGGGACAAGAGAATTGCTTATGAAAGTGCCATGAAAATCCCAATGCTTATTCGTT
>DAINSR010000149.1:0-5915 GCA_036741255.1 Flavobacterium sp. | reverse complement strand
AACACCCAAGAATTTAATAAAACGGTTAAAATTATGGTGAGGTAACTGTTTTTATAAAAAAACAAATTTTCTAAAGCTTTATTAAACAAAAAACTTGAATGAAAACAAATCAACCTTTTAGTTTTATGAAAACAGCATTAGTACTGTTTTTTATTTTAAATAGTAAAGCACAGCAGATTATTAAAAATGATGTAGTAAATAATTCAAATCCAAATAATCTCAATATTAATCATTTTGAGGGTAAAAATTTTCAAGACCAAAAAAGAGGAGTAGTTTTTATTTATGTAATTGATAATGAAGGAAACACTTTTTATGGATCGGGTTTTTTAGTGAATACAGTTTCCAATACATTTTTGGGAGTTGAAAAACAATATTATATTTTAACCGCAAATCATGTGATTCCAAAAGCAAGTGAAATATCCAAATTATATATTTCTTTTGATTATGAGTTGGAACATCAAAATAAAAGAAGATCATCTTCATTTATTACTTTTCCAATATACAGAATACCCGTTTTAAAAGTTTCTTCAAATATAGATTCAGATATAACTTTGCTAAAAATTGATATTGAACCATCAGATGTAGATTACCCGTCTGTAAATAAAATTTTTAACAATGCTTATGTGCTTGGTTGGACATTGCATCCTGATTTAGGAGGTGTAAATAAAACCAATGTTTCTCATCCTGGAGGAGATCCAAAAAAAATATTTCCTAATGCCTATAGTATTGAAATGAAAATGTTTAAAACTCCAAGTGAAACAGATGCTTTAAAATTATATTCTACGGATTATAAATTTTTTTATTCAATGCATGCTAATGCAAGCCCAGAGGGTGGAAGCAGTGGATCTCCAGTTTTTGAGAATGATTCCAAGCTAGTGTCTGCTGTTCACATTGCAAACGATAGTAAACATAGTATTTCATCAATGTTAGAAAATAATTGGTTTAAAAAAGAGAATAGCTTTGGACTTATGGACTTATTAGATGCTAATAAAACATGGGTAAGTAAAGTAAATGGAGGGTATTTAAATGATTTGATACCTAACGAAAGTGTTGATTTTGATTTAGAGATTAATGGAGAAAGTGGAGTAAATAAAAACATGAATATTGATTTGTTTTTCTTTGACAATTTGGTGGATCATCAAAAATTGGATAATATATTGGGTGCTGGCTTAGCAGGTATTTCTGGCAATGATAATCTCTATTTAACCGTTACTCCACAAAACGACTCTAATTATTTGCTTTATGGTGCTTATGCTAATGAAAACTACCTAAGTCAAAACACCAAAAATCTACCTTTTAATGGGATGGCTTGGGATAGTAATAGTCCGCCATCTGCAGATTTACCTGTTAATCCTAATTTGATAGAATCAAGCCCTCCATTTTGGTGCTGTTCTTCCAATTCAATTAGTGAACAAAGTATAGAGTTTAAAAAAGTTATGTTTGATTACATAAAAAGTGAGATAGGTAAATCAGCCTTTGAGACTTCTCTTAAAGAGATTATAAAATCTTCATTTCCAGTTCAAATAAAAATTAGAAAAATTAATTCATCAAGCAGTCCATCTAAAATAAGGGCATTTAAACTACCCTATTTTATGCCTTATAATGCCGTTGAATTTTTTCAGCCTGAACGATTTTATAATCTATGGAAATCTAATAAATACCCCGAATCAAGAGGTGAAATTAGTTCGTCTTTACATATCAATAATTTTTCGATTTTTCAAAACAATAATAATCTCCTCAATATTACCTCAGGCGATAATGGAGGTTATCTTAATTTGGTTAACACTAATTTTATTAGCAAACCTATCTTTACTTCTTTTAAAGCTGCTGGTGAGGAAGAAATACCATTTAGCATAAATTTAATAACTAATGCAAATAATACAACATCGGAACTTTATTATCGTAAAATTTGGATAGATTTTTTTCCAGTAGTGGATGCAAATAATAGGTATAATTTTGTTAACGATCCAGTTGTGCATCCCATTGAAGAATTGGTTTCAGAGCAATCTACGGCTTTTAACTATATGAGCAAAGAAGTAAAAATGCCCAACAATTTTGAATTAGGTTTGGCTCCAGGTGAGCGTAGAATTTGCAGGTTAAGAGTTGCGATAAGTGGTGAGGATAATATTACGCAAAATGGCATGTATTCTGAAGGGGAAGTAGAAGATTATATGGTAGAAATAGTAGCACCAACTGCAGATCAAGCTCTTGTATCAACTGCCAAAATAGCTATTCAAAATAAAAATACAAGAATAAGCCAAGTTGCTTTGCCACAAGGAACAACTTCGTCTCCCACAAATCAAAATGCAGCTCAAAATCAATTATACCAGCCAAATAATAGCCAACAAAGTAATTCCCTTGCCCTTGGTTTTAGTATGACAGATTTAGGCAAACTCCCACATGTATTTAGCCCTGTTTTAATACCTGCAACCTCTATTTTTTCTCAAGACTATAGTACAATTGGTAACAATTCTACTGGAAACAACACTTTAACTTTTGATTGTTTTAATCCTGCTAATCCTAATAACGACCCTAATCTTGATTATCAATTAATCAATTTTAACCCAAATAACCCTAATTCGTGGAGTTATTGGCAAGAGTTTACGACTCTCTACAAAAATTTATCTAGAATTATTAGATTTTGGGATAACCTAACACAACTTCCTCAAGATCCTTTTGTTGAAGATACGAATGATGTAGTAAATTATGCTATTTTTAATGAATTTGTTAATTACTATAACAACTATATTCCGTTTAAAAATACAATTAATGAAACTACAAGTGTGGATGATTTATTGTATTTTATTTATAACAATCCAAATCTTTTAGAAGATGCCGTTGGGCAACAAAATTTTTCAATATACAAAAATATATTTGGTTTTATAGTTAAATACCAATGCTATATTCAAAAACTTATAGATTATCAAAATCAATTTGGAACTGCACTAAATGTAACGAACAACCAAGCAGCGGTAGCAGTTGACTGGTGGGGCGAGATTATCCCAAAAAACTACACTGAGCGTACTTTGGTAAATACCATTACTTTAACACAATATCCAGCAACGGGGAATATGGGGGTTATATATCAGGATAAAGGCGACAACAACCTCACAACCATTAGTGTTAACAGCACGGGTAATTTAATTTTTGAAATTAAAAATGGTACCGAAACAAAAAACATTACCTCAACTAGTGCTGTGCCACTAAACCAAGAAATAGTAATCACTACCATTTTTGATGATGGGAAAATGAATATGTTTTTAAACAACACTTTTCTAGGAAGCAATACCTTATCAACTAATAGTATTTCAAATTATGTTAACTACACAAATCCAAATAATGGGGCAAGATGGGGTACACCAGTTTACAACTACACTAATCCTGCAGAAAACACAAATAAAACGGATATAGATGCAGAATTACATCAATTTTTATTGTTTGACAAAGCACTCAATGCAAACGAAATTGGCATTTTAGTAAGTGGTGTTGCAACCAATACTTATCAAGCTAGAAACGAATTAACCGAAAATAGTGGACAAAAAGAAAATCATAATGACATAGATGCCCAACCCTCCGTTTTTTCTATTTTTCCCAATCCAGTAAAAGACAAGCTTAGTATCATAGTAGAGGTAAAACAAGCAGGGACTTTTAAATTGAAAATTAATGACTTGTCTGGCAAAAAAGTATATGAAATGAATAAACCATTCATTGAAGCCGGTCATCATTTTATTGAATTACAAAACTTAAACCTTCCAGCATCAATTTATATTCTTAATTTAAAAGCAGGAGATGTGCATAGGGCAGAAAAAATTATAATTGAGTGAAGTGTAACTTAAAAAATAACGCAGTAGTTTTTTAAAAGACTATTTCGAAATAAAAAGGAGCTTTTAGAGGTGTCAATACGAAGATTTGATAAAGAAAACCTAAAAAAAAGTAATGCCTTATACATTACTTCATAAGTTATTAGTATTTTTGGGCATATTTACAAATTATGATGCTATTAAGATACTTAACTCAAATTGGTCGTTATTTTATTATGCTAAGAGAGGTTTTTAAACAACCTACAAAATGGCAAGTAATGCGGCAACTAATTTTTAAGGAAATTGATGATTTAATTATTGACTCAATTGGAATTGTAGCTTTCATATCGTTTTTCGTGGGTGGGGTTGTTTCTATACAAACTGCCTTAAACCTTACCAATCCTTTAATTCCTAAATATTTAATAGGTTTTGCAACGCGTCAGTCGGTAATACTAGAGTTTGCTCCCACATTCATATCCATAATTATGGCAGGTAAAATGGGGTCATTTATCACGTCAAGTATTGGTACCATGCGCGTTACTGAACAAATAGATGCCCTGGAAGTGATGGGAGTAAACTCACTAAACTACTTAGTCTTTCCTAAACTTATAGCATTGATGATATATCCTTTTATCATAGGAATTAGCATGTTTCTTGGTGTCCTTGGGGGCTGGATAGCAGGTGTTTATGGCGGATTTACTACAAGTGCTGAGTTCATTCAAGGAATACAAACCCAGTTTATTCCTTTTCATATTGCTTATGCATTTATAAAAACAATAGTTTTTGCATTTGTATTGGCTACTATTCCGTCATTTCATGGATTTTATATGAAAGGTGGTGCGTTAGAAGTTGGTAAAGCAAGTACAGTTTCTTTCGTTTGGACATCTGTAATGATTATTTTATTAAATTACATATTAACCCAACTCCTTTTAAGCTAATGATTGAAGTAAAAAATCTAGAAAAAACGTTTGGCAATCAAAAAATTTTAAAAGGAATTTCTACTCGTTTTGATGCCGGAAAAACAAACCTCATCATTGGTCAAAGCGGATCTGGGAAAACTGTTTTTTTAAAATCACTGCTTGGTATTTTTGAACCGGAAGCTGGCACTATATCTTTTGACGGACGCGTATATTCTGAACATTCTAATTCAGAAAAAAGAGCACTGCGTACAGAAATTGGAATGGTATTTCAGGGTAGTGCGTTGTTTGATAGTATGACTGTAGAAGAAAATATAGGATTTCCATTAAAAATGTTTTCAAAAAAAACACCTCAAGAAATTAAAGAGCGCGTAGATTTTGTAATAGACAGGGTAAATTTAATTAGTGCAAATCACAAAAAGCCATCAGAAATTAGTGGCGGAATGCAAAAACGAGTTGCCATTGCTCGTGCTATTGTTAATAATCCAAAATATCTTTTTTGTGATGAGCCTAACTCAGGATTAGACCCTAAAACAGCTATAGTTATTGATAATTTAATAAAAGAAATTACTGAAGAATATAATATCACAACCGTAATTAATACTCACGATATGAATAGTGTAATGGAAATAGGAGAAAAAATTGTATTCTTAAAAAGCGGACTATTAGCCTGGGAAGGCTCAAATCAAGATATTTTTAAAACAGATAATGAAGCAGTTACTGATTTTGTTTATTCATCAGAACTATTTAAAAAAGTACGAAAAATGTATTTAGAAGAAGATAAATAATATTTTTTATTGGTGTAAAATTATTTTCTAATACTTGGGTTAAGGATAAATTTTGTTTGATTTGTGAGATTTGCATAATTAAACTTTTTTAAAAATTTAACATTATCAAGTTTGTTTGGTAAATGTATATATTACTATTCTTTTAAACAATAAATACATATTTCGGTTAATTGAAAAAGCTATTGAATACTACAGTAATAAAACCGAAAGCGACGAATACAATTTTAAATTACAACTTAATCAAGTTTTAGACACTTTAGAGTCAAATCCGTTCTTTCAGTTTAGATATAAAAAAATTAGAGCCATTCCGTTTAAAAACACCACCGTTTTTAGTGTTTTTTGAAGTTTATGAAGATGAAAATATAGTGTATGTTTACTCTGTTTTTAATACTTTTCAAAATCCAAGTAAA
>DAINSR010000148.1:0-5969 GCA_036741255.1 Flavobacterium sp. | reverse complement strand
TTTAGAAGAATTTGTATCAATTAATATTATTTGATCAACATTTATACCCTGCTTTGCATCTGGATTTAATTTATAAATATCAAAAGGTGTAACCTGATATATTTTTGCTATTTGAGTAACATTTTCTCCCGCTTTTACTTTGTGTTTAACAAGATTTTTACTGGGTTGAGCCCAAACAGAAAAAGACAAAAAAAAGACAAAAAAGATATTTCTTATATCAAACATAGTGGTATTTATTTTTTTAACTTAATGACAATTTCCTGACCAGCTTTTAAGCCGTTTTTAAGCTCTTTTGAATTTAAGTTTTGAATTTCTTCTACAGAAATAGAATACTTTTTTGAAATACTGTATAAGGTTTCTCCTGATGCAACTTTGTGGATTAGGGTTTCAAAGTGTTCTGGTTGTGCTACTTCACTTGTTACTGATATTTCATTCTTATCGGTTGTTGGGTTACTTACCGAAGGATTTTCAGGATTTTGAATAGTTAAAACTTCTAAAATCATACCTGTTTGCAGTCCCTTTGCCAAAGTTGATCTGTTTTGACTTTCTAAATCTTTTATAGAAATATTATATTTTTTTGCAATACCAAACAACGTTTCACCGTTTTTCACCACATGTGTGTTTTTTGAGGTATTATTTTCAGAAATTTCTTTTTTTTCAACTATGGGTATGATAGTAGGTTCTTTCAAATCAATAGATTCTTCTTTAATTAAAATAGATAAAACCATACCATTTTTAAGCCCTTTGGCTAGTAATTTTTCGTTTTCATTTTTAATGTCTTGAATTGTTATGCCGTACAATTTCCCTATGCTTGTTAATGTTTCTCCTGCAATTACTAGATGATCACAATAATTTTTTTCAGGTTGATATTCCCATTTTTTTACAATAAGCGTATCATCTAATGGTTTGATAACTTCAGAATTTGTTTTTTCTTCTAAAATTTCCTTCTCTCTTTTTCTGAGTCTATTTTGTATAATTTCCTTGCTTTTTATGTGTTGCGGAATACTTAAAACCATTCCTTCATGAACTCCGTTTATAGATTTTTTATTTAATTTATAAATTTCTGATGGTTGTACCAAGTATTTTTTTGAAATCATTAGCATAGTCTCACCAAGCTCCACTCGATGGGTAATAATTTCTATCTCGTCATCTTGCTCCTCATCTTGAGAATAGCCAATTTGAAATGAAAATAAAAATACAATACTTAATATGTTAAACAGATGTTTTTGCATTAATGAACAAAGTTTTTTTGATGAAGAAAAAATTATAAGTGATTAATTGATGAAAATTACTCCCATTCAATGGTGGCAGGTGGTTTTGAACTAATATCATACACAACCCTATTTACTCCCTTTACTTTGTTTATAATTTCGTTAGATATTTTCATTAAAAAATCATATGGTAAATGAACCCAGTCCGCTGTCATTCCGTCTGTTGATTCTACCGCTCTTAGTGCTACAACTTTTTCATAAGTTCGTTCATCTCCCATAACCCCCACACTATTTATGGGCAGTAAAATGGCTCCCGCTTGCCACACTTTGTCATACAAGCCGTGTTTTTTTAATCCGTCAATAAAAATAGCATCAACTTCTTGCAAAATTGCAACTTTTTCAGGGGTAATATCTCCCAAAATTCGGATGGCTAAACCTGGTCCAGGAAAAGGATGTCTGCCAAGTAATTCTGGGTCAATACCTAATGTTTTGCCCACTCTTCTAACCTCGTCTTTAAACAACATTCTAAGGGGTTCTACTATTTTTAACTTCATAAAATCAGGTAAACCACCCACATTATGATGAGATTTTATGGTTGCAGATGGTCCCTTTACAGATACTGATTCAATTACATCTGGATAAATTGTTCCTTGAGCTAGCCATTTAACATCTTGAATTTGATGTGCTTCTTCATCAAAAATTTCAATAAATGCATTTCCTATGGCTTTTCGTTTTGCTTCTGGCTCGTCAATAGTTGCTAAGGCTTTTAAAAAGTGTGCTGATGCATCTACACCTTTTACATTTAAACCCATGCCTTTGTATTGATTTAAAACATTGGTAAACTCATTTTTACGCAACAAGCCGTTATTAACAAAAATACAATATAAATTTTTTCCAATAGCTTTATTTAATAAAACCGCTGCTACTGTAGAATCTACACCGCCAGACAATCCAAGAACTACTTTATCGTCTTTTATTTTTTCTTGCAACTCCGTTATTATTTCTTCCACAAAAGCATTAGGAGTAAAATTTTGAGGAATACCTGCAATTTTCACTAAAAAATTTTCTAGCATCTGCTTGCCTTCTGCTGAATGATAAACCTCAGGGTGATATTGAATGGCATAAGTTGTTTCGCCTTCAATTTTAAATGCTGCATTTTCAACATCTTTAGTACTGGCTATTTTTATGCCATTTGTGGGGAGAGTTTTAATAGTATCTGAATGACTCATCCAAACCTGACTTTCAAGAGAAACTCCCTCAAAAAAAAGTTCGTTTTCTTTAATATAAGACAAATTAGCCCTACCATATTCTCTAATATTGGAAGGAGCTACCTCACCGCCAGAAAAGTGTGCCAAATATTGAGCACCATAACAAACCGCCAAAAGTGGTTTTTTGCCTCTAATATTAGATAAATCTGGGTGTGGAGCATCTTCAGATCTAACAGAAAAAGGACTACCAGATAAAATAACTGCTTTAAAAGTAGTTAAATCTTTTGGAATATTATTGTAAGGAAATATTTCGCAAAAAATATTAAGCTCTCTAACTCTTCGTGCTATAAGTTGGGTATATTGAGAACCAAAGTCTAAAATAAGTACATTATGTTGCATAAGGCAAATTTAATTTTTATTTGGAGTTAAAAAAAATTGTAATCAATTTTAATATTTTTAGAACCATTTCTTTTTTTTAAAATAGGTAATCATTAAAATTACTATTAAAAACATTACAGTTAATGTAATATGGTATCCATATTTAAAGTGAAGTTCTGGAAGATTTTCAAAATTCATACCATAAATCCCCACAATAAAAGTGAGAGGCATAAAAATAGACGATACAATGGTCAGCAGTTTCATTACTTCATTCATTTTGTGATTTTGGGCTGTATAAAAGAAGTTACTAGCACTTTCTAAAGAGTTCAAATCATATTCTATTTGCTCTAAAAGTTCTAATGTTTTTTGATGCAACCGACTATAAAAAACAAAATTTGAGGAATTAATTACATTAAATTCGTCATCATCTTTAATTGTTTTAATGGTAAATAAAACATCTCTCAATGGTGTTATAGCACGTTTTAGCAAGTAAAATATTTCTCTTGTTTTTTCAATTTCTTGCATAATACTTGGGTTTGCAGCCGTTTTTGAAGATATTAAGAGATTTTCAATGACGTTTTCCTTTTCATCAATTGTAATGTAAAAATTTTCAATAATGGCGTCTAAAAACAAAAAGAGTAAATAATCTACTTGTTTTTTTCTGGAAATCCCAATATTTAATCTTAAGCGTTCTCTAATGTGAGTAAAAAAATCTCCTCTTTTTTCTTGAAATGATATAATAAGACCGTTTTGCAATAAAAAACTAATTTGTTCAATAGCTACTAAATTGACATCATCAGTAGGTAATATAGATTTAACACTAAAAAAAAGAGTGTCATTAAGTTCGTCTAAACTTGTACCTCTTGAGATATTGAGTATGTCTGTAACAATAATACTATTAATATTTAATCTTTCAGTCAGTTCTTTAATGAGTTCTGTATTTGTGAGTCCGTGAAGATTGAGCCAGTTATTTTTTTTAGCACTCTTTGTTTCAAAAAAATCGTTTAAAGATACCTTTTCATACTCATCAACTGTTTCCTCGTCATAAACAAAAAGCTGCATTTCTGTATCTCTGTCTGTATAAATTCCGTTATACTCCAGATGATTGGGCTGAACTTTTCTTGTTTTTTTGTATCTAATTTTTCTCAAAATATCTTTTTTTGACTTTCAAAAGCAAAACAATTTAAACTATGTTTATAACTATAAAAACCTCTTACAAACTATGAATTTCTTTTATCACAGTATTTTTTACTATTGAGTGTCATTTACAACTTTGCCTTCTTTAATTTCATCTACTATTTCTGGATTTAAAAGGGTTGAAATATCACCATAATTAAAATAATCGCCTTCTGCAATTTTACGTAAAATTCTTCTCATAATCTTACCTGATCTAGTTTTAGGTAAACCAGATACAAACTGAATTTTATCTAATTTAGCAATGGGACCTATTTGATTTGAAATTAGTTCGTTTATTTCTTTTCGAAGATTATCTTGATTTCTTGTTTCGCCAGATTCTTTTAAAATTACATAGCCATATAAAGCGTTTCCTTTTATGTCGTGCGGAAATCCCACAATGGCACTTTCTGCCACCGCTGGATGTTCGTTTATAGCATCTTCAATAGGAGCTGTCCCTAAATTGTGTCCTGAAACAATTATTATATCATCAACTCTACCAGTTATCCTGTAATACCCAACTTCGTCTCTCAAGGCACCATCTCCTGTAAAATATTTACCAGGAAAGGCTGAAAAATAAGTTTCTTTATACCGCTCATGATTGCCCCATATTGTCCGAGCCATAGAAGGCCAAGGAAATTTAATACACAAACTGCCTGCTATTTGATTATCTTCAATTTCATTTCTAAGTTCATCCATCAAAACAGGTTGTATTCCTGGTAGTGGTAACGAAGCGTAAGTGGGTTTTGTGGGGGTTACAAACGGTAATGGTGAAATCATGATTGCTCCAGTTTCTGTTTGCCACCATGTATCAACAAGAGGACAACGTTTTCCACCCACATGGTCGTTGTACCAGTGCCATGCTTCTTCATTTATTGGTTCACCCACAGAACCTATAACTTTTAATGATTTGAGTGGAAAACGCTGCACATAGTCTAAACTTTCTTTTGCCAATGATCTAATGGCAGTGGGAGCGGTATAAAATTGAGTAACTTTATGCTTTTCAATAACTTCCCAAAATCTACTAAAATCTGGATAAGACGGCACACCTTCAAAAATTATAGTTGTTGCACCGTTTAAAAGTGGTCCATATAAAATATATGAATGCCCTGTAATCCAACCGATATCTGCGGTGCACCAGTAAACATCATTTTCTTCATAATTAAATACGTTTTTAAATGTATAGGCAGTGTTTACCATATATCCTGCAGTAGTATGAACCATTCCTTTTGGTTTATCTGTTGAACCAGATGTATATAGAATAAATAAAGGATCTTCGGCATCCATTATAGCGGCTACATGATTGTCAATAGCTTCATCTAAAAGGGGGTGCAACCATTTATCTCTGCCTTCTTTCATGTCCACTTTTTCATGAGTTCTTTTAGCTACTAAAACCGTTTGTACGGAAGGACATTTCTGGAGTGCTTCATCAACAATTCCTTTTAAATCAATTGTTTTGTTGCCTCTAAAACCGCCATCTGATGTGATGACCATTTTGCACTCACTATCATTAATTCGACTGGCAAGAGCTGTCGCAGAGAAACCTGCAAAAACCACTGAGTGAATGGCTCCAATTCTTGCACACGCCAGCACAGCAATAGCTAATTCAGGAATCATGGGTAGGTAAATACATACTCTATCACCTTTTTTAATTCCTTGTTCTTGCAATACATTTGACATTTTTGCTACCCTAACATATAGCTCGTTATAAGTAATGTGTAAAGACTGCTCTGATGGGTCGTTTGGTTCAAAAATTAGGGCTGTTTTATCGCCTCTTTTATTTAAATGTCTGTCTATACAGTTTTTAACAATATTAACCTTAGCATTTAAAAACCATTTAAAACGAGCTTCTTCCATATCAAATTCAAAGGTTTTATCCCATCGTTGATACCATGTAAACTCCTCATCGGCAATTTTATCCCAAAATTTTCGGGGTTCTCTAACCGATTTTTTATACATTTTAAAATAATTTTCTAAATCTTTGATTTTATAATAACTC
>DAINSR010000147.1:0-6008 GCA_036741255.1 Flavobacterium sp. | reverse complement strand
AGTATGAAAATAGTCCATTTTTCTTGGACTATATTGAATACATAATCGGTATAATACTGTTAATAGTAGAATATAGCCATATTTATTTATGTTATGTATCAAACAAGAATAATTATTGTATTGTTTGTTTGAAAAAATAAAGGTTAATATCGTTGTAAAAAAATTGATTTTTTCTTTACATATTGGGATTATTTTGTAACAAGCGGTATGTTTATTAGAAAATTAATTTATATGCCAGTAAAAAATCAATAGCCCTTGCTGAAACGGCATCCTTTGTTGTTTGCTTTTAAAAACAACAAAGATATAGTGGAAGAAAGGAATTACATTAGTAAAATAAGCCCAAGCAATAATGCTTCTAAAATTACATGTTTTTAATCATTTTAAGGGCATGCTGAATGTGAACGGTGGCTTTGATGCTGTTAAAAATTGAAATAATTTTTCCTTGTTTGTCAATAATATAAGTAACCCTTGCAGGTACTAGACCAAAAAAGTGTGTGGGAACTCCAAAGAGGTTTCTGAGTTTTTTGTTTTTATCGGATAGTAAAATAAAAGGGAGGTTATATTTTTGAGCAAATGAATCGTGAGAGGCTTCGCTATCGCCACTTATACCTATTACCTCAGCACCTAAATCTTGAAAATCTTGGTATTGATCTCTAAAACCACAGGCCTGTGTGGTGCAGCCGGGGGTGTTGTCTTTTGGGTAAAAATAAATTACCAACGGTTTATTGAGATAATCAGATAATTCAAATTTTTGTCCTGTTTGTGTTTTTGCCTTAAAATTTGGCACCACATCTCCTATACTTAATGCCATATTAATTTCCTTTATAAGTTACAAAATTTCGGGGAGTTTCATAAAGCACAACTTCTAAATCGTTTGTTGCGTCTATAAAAGGTCTTAATTTATTATAAATTACCACAGCTATGTTTTCTGCAGTGGGGTTTAGATGTTCAAAATCGGGTACATCTAAATTAAGATTTTTATGGTCAAAGGCATTTTCAATATGCTCTTTTATCAAATCTGAAAGAATTTTTACATCAATAACAAAACCCGTTTCTGTATTAATTTTACCAGTTACACTCACAATGAGTTCATAATTGTGTCCGTGAAAATTAGGATTGTTACATTTGCCAAAAACTGCATTATTTTGCTCCATGGACCAGTCTTTTCTAAAGAGTCTGTGAGCTGCATTAAAATGGGCTTTTCTTGAAACGGTTACATTCATTTGTATATCTTTTTTATATAGCTATTAATAAATATTTATGAGCATATAAAATGCGTTGAACTATTTTGATGAGGCTATTTTACATAGTTTATATCATAGTGTACTAGTGGCTTATAATTGCTACAAAGAAACTATGAAATACAATCTCAAATTTTATGATCTTCTAAATAATGATAAAATTTATCAAAAATAATTTTAAACCAAACGGTGTATTGGTTAGGGTGGAGTTGAATGTCGTGTTTAATATCGTCTATTTTCATCCATTTCCAGTTTTCTACTTCTTCTAAATTGATTTTTGGGGTGTTATTATAATAGCCAATCATCACATGATCCAGTTCGTGTTCTGTTAAACCGTTTTCAAAAGGAGCTTTATATATAAAATGAAAAAGTTCTTTTAATTCAGTTTCAAAACCCATTTCTTCTAGAAGTCTTCTTTTTCCGGCTTGAATATTGGTTTCTCCAGCTCTTTGATGACTGCAACAAGTGTTTGTCCATAGCAGTGGAGAATGGTATTTATGAACAGCACGTTGCTGTAGCATTACTTCGTTATTATCATTTAAAACAAACACAGAAAAGGCTCTATGCAAAACTCCTTGTTCATGAGCCGCCATTTTCTCCATTGAACCAATAGGCACATCGTTTGTGTCAACTAAAATTACTTTTTCTTGTGTCATTTGATATTATTTCATTTCAAAAATACGAAAAAAGTGTGGTTTTTTTGCCCTTAAATAAAATTAGCAAAAGTTTAACGGCTGTTGAATTTGGCTTGAATGTGTAGGGCAATTTTTTGAGCACACTTTTCGCCGTCTATTGCTGCAGAGACTATGCCACCCGCATATCCGGCACCTTCGCCACAAGGATAAAGCCCTTTTATTTGAATATGTTCAAGAGAAATGGGGTCTCTTGGAATTCTAACTGGCGATGACGTTCTGCTTTCTGGAGCATGTAAAACGGCTTCGTTCGTTAGATAACCTTTCATAGATTTATCAAAGAGTACAAATCCCTCTCGCAAAGTTTGTGTAATAAAATTTGGAAAAACCTCACCAAGTTCTACAGATGTTGTACCGGGTACGTAAGACGTTTTTGGGATAGTAGATGATGTTTTTTTTTGAGTAAAATCAAGCAGACGCTGTGCGGGTACTTTTTGTGTAGAACCTGCTAATTGCCATGCTTTTTGTTCAATGGTTTTTTGAAATTCCATAGCCGCTAAAGGGCCAAATTTTTCAAAAGGTTTAAAATCTTGTCGTTTTAATTCCACTACAATTCCAGAATTTGCCGTAGCCTGATCCCGTTTTGAGGGCGACCAGCCGTTTGTAACCACCTCTCCACTTTGTGTGGCACAAGGAGCTATGACGCCACCCGGACACATACAAAATGAATACATCCCTCTGCCCCCTATTTGTTTTACAACGCTATATGGTGCCGGAGGTAGATAAGCACCTCTAAAATCGCAAGAATATTGTATTGCATCAATCAGTTGCTGCGGATGTTCTGCCCTAACGCCCAATGCAAAAGGTTTGGCTTCTATTACAATATTTTTTTTGTGCAGCAGTTCAAAAATATCTCGTGCCGAATGACCCGTGGCTAAAAGCACAAATTGAGATTCTATAACCGTTCCATCATGCAAAACCACACCTTGTATTGTGTTATTTTGTATTTTAAAATCAGTTACACGTTTTTCAAACAAGACCATACCGCCACAAGCGATTATTTTTTTGCGAATATCCTGAATTATTTGAGGCAATTTATTAGTTCCAATGTGTGGATGTGCCTCTATTAAAATTTCTGGACTTGCACCAAAACCTACTAATAATTGAAGTATTCTATCTACATCACCTCTTTTTTTACTTCGGGTATATAATTTTCCGTCAGAATAAGTGCCAGCACCACCTTCGCCAAAACAGTAGTTAGAATCAGGATTAACAATATGTTCTAAATTTATTGCTTTTAAATCGCGGCGGCGTCCTCTAACGTCTTTTCCTCGTTCTATTACTATGGGTTTTAATCCCAGTTCTATTAATTGCAAGGCCGCAAATAAACCCGCAGGACCCGCCCCCACAATAATTATTTCTTGCTTGTTAGTTACATCTAAGTAAGGAGGGAGCGTATATTTTGTTTCTTCAAAATTCTCATCTGAAAAATAAACATTTGCTTTTATGTTTGTTTTTATAGATTTTTGCCGGGCATCAATAGACTTTTTTTGAACAATTACTTTCTTAATTTCACTTGAGTGCATAGATAACTTTTTTGCAACAGCTTGTTGTAACAAAGTTTCGTTAGAAGCTACTTCAGGAGAGACCTGAAATTGAATTTCTTGTGGCATTTACTATATAATATTATACAAATAATTGTTTAAATTTCTAAAAGAAAGTACTGATACAAATATATTATTTCTACTTCACAAAAGGACTAAAAATTGTAATTTTACCCTGAAAAAGAGTTTAAAAATGTTGAGAAAAATAAAATTGATTTGGGATTTTCGTGGTGAAGTTGCTGCAAAAACAGCCGAACACCATGAAATTCATTTGAGAGAATATATTGCAAATGAAAAAATTTCTTTACAAATAACAGGGGTTGAAATTATAAGTCCGTGGCATGCTATTGCCTTTATGGTTGTTACAGATGACAACATGATTCAAGTGCGAGACTCTTTAAAACCCCATCGTGGAGAGGTTTACAATGAAGCACAGCATTAGATCATAACTTTACTGTTTGGTCATTTATAACCACTTCATTTTTGTAGTGAAATAAGTTACCTGATAGCATTAAAATTTTATAGAGGTTATTAAACCCAAAATAGAATACGTTTGTTCATCTTTAATGCGTTTGCTTTAAGAACTCTTAATGCGTCAAAATTATCGTCTTAATTGTTCTAAAAAATCTACCACTAAACTGTGTGAAACAGTAGTCTCATTAAAATGTGCCATTACTTGTTCTTTTTCTCCTTTTGTGGCCTGAAACTGGTTGAGTATGTTGTGAAGGTGCATTTTCATGTGTCCTTTTTGGATTCCGGTGGTGGTGAGCGATTTTAAGGCGGCAAAATTTTGTGCCAGTCCTGCTGAGGCTACAATTTGCATTAATTCTTCTGCCGAGGGGTTGCCCAGCATTTCTAAAGAAAACTTGACTAACGGATGCAAACTGGTAAGTCCACCCACAGTGCCAAGTGCCAAAGGAATATCTAACCAAAATTTAAAAATTCCGTTTTCAAGAGAGGCGTGTGATAAACTGGTATAGTTGCCACTTTTACTAGCATAAGCATGAGCTGCCGCTTCAATGGCTCTAAAATCGTTTCCTGTTGCCACAACAACTGCGTCAATACCGTTCATGATTCCTTTATTGTGTGTAACAGCTCTAAAAGGTTCTATTTGGGCAATTTGAACTGCGGTTACAAATTTTTGAGCAAACTCGTGTGGGTTTATGCCGTTGTTTTCGTCTAGTTCTTCTAAAGAACACGAAACTTCTGCCCGCACTACACAATTAGGCACATAATTACTCAAAATACTCATAATAATTTGCACCTGCTTTTCTGATTCTAAAAAAGTTTCAAAAGCTGCAATTTCTCGTTCTAGAGTTTTAGCAAACTGCTCTAGGCAAGAGTTGATAAAATTTGCCCCCATGCTGTCTTTTGTATTAAAAGTAGCGTGAAGTTGGTAATAATTAGGCAATTGCTGGGTTTTATTAACAAGCTGGATATCAAGAATGCCACCGCCTCTTTTTTCCATATTTTTTGTGATAGAAGCAGTATCTGTGTAGAAACATTGCTTTTTTAAGTTAAAGAAGTGATTAAGTTTTTCAAAAGAACCCTTGTACAAGAAGTGTACTTGCCCTATCTTTTCAGTACCTATAACGGTTGTTTTAAACCCACCGCGTGTACCCCAAAACTTGGCTGCCTTGCTGGCTGCTGCCACAACAGAGCTTTCTTCTATAGCCATGGGAACCGTGTATGGTTTGTTATTAATTATAAAATGAGGGGCAACACCCAGCGGAAGGTAAAAGTTAGTTATGGTATTTTCAATAAACTCATCATGCAATTTTTGAAGTTCTATATTTGAGTTCCAGTACTGATGTATAATTTTTGTGGCTTCAGTAGGATTTGAAAAATAGGTTGATGTGATCCAATTGATTTTTTCTTCTTTTGTAAGTTTAGAAAAACCTTTTGTTTTTTGTGTCATAGTGGTGGATTTTGAGGGGCAAAGATAAGGAAAATGGTTGATGAGTTTATTAGGTCGCTATGGGTTTTGTTGATATTTTTGACTCGGTTATAGTTGTTTCAACGGCATCTTCGTGGCTGTTAGTTACAGTTCATGTATCTTGCTTTCATTGGATATGAAGATAAAATAAGTGTCTTGAAAATGTAATGCAACTTTATTAGAGGTGATAGGCTTTAAGAAAGAAACCAGCTAATAGTAGCTAATTAGAAGACTTGCAAACATCAAAAAAATATATAACCTTAAATCCGTAAGCTAATTAATCGGGAAGGGTAAAAGTCAATAAAACAAATGCTTTAAAGACTTTTTTCTTCCCTTAAGTTTTACCAAATTTGGTGAAACCCCTAACGAAGTGAAAATTACAACATCTTTAGAAAATATCAACACTTTTGCAGGTAAGTTCAATTAGTAAATGTAGCGAGGATATTTTCTAGGTATTGCTACTGTTGAAAAAAAACATCGTTTATTTGGAAAACAAAAATGGCAATTCTATTAACCTGAAGGAATTAGATTATATTTTCATTTAGGCTTAAGCATTGATAATAAGTTAATTAAAAATATTTTTTTTATTGTTATA
>DAINSR010000146.1:5461-6030 GCA_036741255.1 Flavobacterium sp. | reverse complement strand
GTTGATAGCGGTTTATGCCGAACCTATAATTCCTAATTGGGTTTCGGTTAATAAACCGCTATCAACAATAGGTTTTTTAACTACATTGATACTTAATCGGCACACATAATAAATACCATAACCTAAAGTGGCAGATATAAAAACTTGCCATTTTAGTTTCTTATAAAGTGATTTTTGTTCTGATTCATTATCAATTACGGGTATTGGATCCGATTTTAGAAAATACTTAAACATGAAATGTATATTTAGAGTGTGTTACTGTATGAAAGGCAAATCTAATTATTTTTTGTGAAAATTGTTTATTCTGTTTACATTAATGCTTTTAAATGTCTTTAGCAATTAAAAGACACTTGCATAAAAAAAAGTTATTATTGAATATTTGTATATTACTAAAAACTTTATTGAATTTAATTTTAAGAAACAATTGCGACTTTCCCCTAATAATTATAAAGACTTTTTCAAAAAATATTAGACTTTATATTATTGTGTAGTTTTTTTTTAAATTTTCTTTGAACATTTTTTATACACTTTTCCATGTTTTTTCGGCATGAAATTTTTTTCAAATTTTC
>DAINSR010000146.1:0-5451 GCA_036741255.1 Flavobacterium sp. | reverse complement strand
CCAGTGATAATATATCAATGATAATTTTATAGAGGTAGTTTTTTTTTAAATTTTAGAATACTTTTAAAAATAAGATGAGTTACAAATTTATCTATGTAGCCCATTTCTTCTTAAATAGTTAAGCAATAGTTCAGGTCTATCGGTTTGAATCATATTGATGCCATTGTCCACAAACCAATTATAAAGCTGTGGGTTGTTAACCGCTTTTTCATCATCATGTCCTGCACAATGATCAGACCAAAGTGAGTTTACCCACACACTACTGCCTTGTTTTCTAATGTCTTTAAATTGTTTTATTAAAGCAATGGTGTCAGAAGGTACTACAAATTCAAAGGCTACTGGTTTGCGATGTTTCATGTAATCTGCTACAATTTCACTAGCTTTTGGATTAGGTAAAATTAAAATAGGCATAAAATATACTTCGTCTAAGTATTTGCCAAAATCTCTTTCTACTTCTTGTCTGGTACTTGTTCCTTTAATGACTACCTGATGAATTGTTCCCGTTTTTATTAGTATTGGATAACATTTTTGAAAAATACCATAGCTTTTATCGAGGTTAACTAAAATTTGGTTTTTACTTGCTAGCAAAGCCTCTTCAAGCGTTGGGACGGTTTCATTGGTTACCTTTCCTGACTCATCAACTAATTTTAATTTTTTTAAATCTTCTAACGTCCAGTCTTTAAGATAGCCTTTCCCTGTTGTTGTTCTGTCAATAGTTTCATCATGCATGAGAACCAATTGTCCGTCTTTTGTTTCTCTAATGTCAATTTCTACCATATCAATCTTTTTAAGAATGCAATTTTTGATAGATTGAACGGAATTTTCTGGAGCATTACGCCAATCACCACGGTGTGCAATTACCATTATCTCTTTACCACTAGCGTTTTCTAATTTTTTAATTAGATGGCTAATGTTTCCTTTGTCTTGATTTTGATTATTAACTTGATAGCTGCTTTGGCACGAAACCAAAACAAGAAACATAAAAATACAGGTTAGTTTATTTTTCATTTTAAATAATATTGACATTATGAATTTACTATTTTCTAAAAATATTTGATTTTTTTTAGTTTGATGTAAATGTAAAAATAATTCTGTTAATAGATATTTAATTTTTGATTAATTCTTTTTTGGGTTAAAGTTACTTTCATAAGTTTAGGATGCTTTATAAAGCAATTTTATAAAAACTTGTTCACTATTTCTGGCGTTGGAATCATACAACTATCTCTTTTTCCATACCATTTGTACCTGTTTTTTGCTATGTAATCATAAAAAAAATTAGTAAGATTTGCTGGCAAATATTGCATTATTGAAATTAGTCTATAAAATCCACCTAATTCTCTTGCTATTTTAAATGCGGCTTGTGCTTTAATATAGTATGCCACTCCAGGTTCATATAAAACGATAGTATCTGTTTGTTTAATATTTAAGCCTATTTTTTTAATGATTTCATTACCCAATGGTGATTGAAGTGCTACAAATCTAAACGCATCATTTTTATCATTTTTAATAATCAACTGAACTGATTGATTGCACAAATTACAAACGCCATCAAATAAAATAATTTTTTTTTCTAAAGGAATATTTTCAAAGGTCATTGTTGTGATTGATAAAGTTATTTTTTAAAATTATAGTTATTAACCTGAAGGAATTAGATTATATTTTTATTTAGGCTTAAGTATTGATAATAAGTTAATTAAAAATATTTTTTTATCGTTATATTGCCGTCATGTTAATAAAAGATATTTAAAAATTTGCGGCTACACTAAACTTCATTTCATTTTTTGAAATAGGATGTGTAAATGTCAATTCTTCGGCGTGTAAATAAAGTCTGTCTGCTTTTTTTCCATATAAATCATCGCCAAAAATAGGTGTTTTTAAGCCGAGCTGATGTGCGGCATGGACTCTTAACTGGTGTGTTCTTCCCGTGATGGGATAAAAGTAAACTTTTGTTTTGTTGTTTTTTACTTCTATTTTTTCCCAATGAGTCTGTGCTTTTTTTCCGTGTTCAAAACACACGAGTTGTCTAGGTCTGTCGTTTAAATCTACCCGAAGAGGCAAACTTATCGATCCTTCATTTTCTAAAACAATTCCATCTAGCAATGCAATATATCTTTTTTTTATTGTTCGCTTGATAAATTGACGCTGTAATAGTTTGTGGGCTTGTTCATTTTTTGCAATTACCATAATTCCAGATGTTGCCATGTCTAGCCGATGCACTATTATTGAGCCTGTTGCATCTGGGTATAACTGTCTTATTCGTTGGTAAACAGAGTCTTTAATGTTTTTTCCAGGTACAGATAATAAATCTGTAGGTTTGTTAATCACTACAATTTCTTTATCACTAAATAGTATTTGTATTTGTTTTTCTGAGGCATTATTAATTTCAAACGGATTTTGTTCCATTTCAATGCCTTGTAACATGTGATTCATTAAAATAGGATAGCATTTGCTAATACAAGCCGTATAAAAGTGTTTATGTTTCCTAATTTCAGAGTTTGGCGACTGTCCCCACCAAAACTCTGCCATTGCAATTGGTTTTAAGTTATTTTTAAAAGCATATTGAAGCAACTTAGGAGCAGCACATTCTCCTGCACCAGCAGGCGGATTGTTATCAAAAATTTTGCCCAAACTTTTTTTTTCATTTTTGTGATTTAAAAATGAATATTCAGAAAAAAGTTTCTTTTGTAAAGCATTAGATTTTTGTTTTCTAATAGATTTTAAGAGATTAATTTGAGTTTCAAAAATATCAAGCTCTTGTTGGGCAGCTTTGACCTTATGATTCCAAAACTGATTCATTTTTTTTAACAAAATGCCTTCTTGCTGACTTTCGTTGTTGAGTTTTTCTACATCACAATTTTGTGAAGTCCTCATTTTTGCTCTAATAATCTTGTTGTGTTTTATCTTGTTTTTTTGATTTTCAATATCTAAAAGAGCTTTTGCCTTAGTATTAGCCAAATTTTCTGTGGCATTTTTATAACTGATAGATTGTTCTATTATTTGAATTTGAATTGTTAATTCATTTAATTCGCTTTCATTTTGTTTATAAAAACTTTGTTTTTGTAGCATATCATAAACGGGTGGCACAAATTTATTATGATGATTAGAATCGGCAAGTTTTCCTGAAAAAGCCCAAAGTTGTCCCATTTGACCTTTGTTATTTTGACAAACCAAAACGCCAAACATTTTTCCTATCACTAATCCTTTTTGATGTTTGATTAGTCCAAAATTGTGATCAATATCAACTTGGGTTTCTAAATACTCTTGTAACTCATTAGAAGCAATTAGACATAGTTTGTGAGGTTCATAGTAGAAAGGAAATGTAAACTTTTTAGGTAGTTCTATTGTAGAAATATCTTCTTTGAAAAGCATAAATTTTGATTTCATTTATAAATACTTTTAAATTGAATATTAAACCTGAATAACACCTAAATTAAATTTTTTTTCAATGGGGGAGTGGTTTGCGGCTTCTATTCCTATGGAAATCCAATTTCTTGTTTCTAAAGGATCAATAATAGCATCTGTCCACAAGCGAGATGCAGCGTAGTATGGAGAAACCTGGTCATCATATTTAGCTTTTATTTTTTCAAATAATTCTGTTTCTTTTGCTTCGTCAACTTCTTCACCTTTAGCTTTTAATGAAGATGCTTCAATTTGTGCCAGTACCTTTGCTGCTTGTGTGCCTCCCATAACCGCAAGTTCTGCACTGGGCCAAGCCACTATTAACCTAGGGTCATAAGCTTTGCCACACATGGCATAGTTTCCGGCTCCATAAGAATTTCCTATAATTATTGTAAACTTAGGAACAACTGAATTTGCCACGGCATTAACCATTTTTGCACCATCTTTTATAATACCACCGTGTTCTGATTTGCTTCCTACCATAAATCCAGTTACATCTTGCAAAAATACTAACGGAATTTTTTTTTGATTGCAATTAGCTATAAATCTTGTTGCTTTGTCGGCAGCATCTGAATAAATTACACCACCAAACTGCAATTCGCCTTTTTTTGATTTCACAACCTTTCTTTGATTTGCTACGATGCCCACAGCCCAACCGTCTATGCGTGCATATCCTGTAATGATTGTTTGACCAAAGCCAGCTTTGTATTCTTCAAACTCAGAATTATCAACCAATCGATTAATAATTTCCATCATGTTATACGGTTCATTTCTAGCTATTGGTAAAATTCCATAAATATCCGTTGGTTCTAGATTTGGTTTTTTTGGCTTTTCTCTATTGAAACCCGCTTTTTCAAAATCGCCAATTTTACTCATAACACTCCTAATTCTATCGAGTGCTGCAGCGTCATCTTTTGCTTTAAAATCAGTAACACCACTGATTTCGCAATGGGTTGTAGCACCACCTAATGTTTCATTATCTATTGTTTCGCCAATAGCTGCTTTGACTAAATAACTTCCTGCTAAAAAAATACTTCCTGTTTTATCTACAATTAATGCCTCATCGCTCATAATGGGCAAATAAGCACCACCCGCCACACAACTTCCCATAATAGCAGCTATTTGTGTAATTCCCATGCTGCTCATAATGGCATTATTTCTAAAAACCCGACCAAAATGTTCTTTGTCTGGAAAAATTTCGTCTTGTAGCGGTAAATAAACCCCCGCTGAATCAACTAGATAGATAATAGGCAGACGGTTTTCCATGGCTATTTCTTGGGCTCTTAAATTTTTTTTTCCAGTGATAGGAAACCAAGCACCTGCTTTTACAGTGGCATCATTTGCAACTACAATACATTGTTTTCCAGATATATATCCCATTTTAACTACCACACCTCCTGAAGGACAACCGCCATGCTCAGGATACATCCCATCACCAGCAAAGGATCCAATTTCAATACTTTTAGTCTCTTTGTCTAGTAAATAATTAATTCGTTCTCTTGCAGTCATTTTGCCTTCTGCATGAAGTTTATCAATACGAGATTGACCACCACCTAATTTTATTTGGGCATGTTTTCGTTTCATTTGTGAAACTAAAAGTTTGTTGTGGTCTTCGTTTTTATTGAAATGTATATTCATGTTTAAACTACTATTTATTTTTTTAAAGGGCATACTTGTTTGCTCTTAGGCTCATGGAATCGCGTTAGATTCATTAATGTCTATAAAATATTATTTTTTATTGGTGTTCACAAGTTTTTTAGCCCAAGTTATTTTCCTGCAACAAGGGAAGTGCTTTACTTTTGTAAAAATAAACTTTATGGCGTTAAAAAACTCAATTGTAAACACTTATTTTTTTACATTTTTAACATACCAACTAAAAAACAAACCTCTCTTAAAAGTGATTAAAATAAGTTGAATTTTTATGTTTTTGTAGATTTTTTTATAAAAATGTAGTTGTGCAACAGTTACCCTTGTTTAACTAAACCTACGGTAGCGTCTAGTGGATATTTAGTACCTTTCAAAGATAATTAAAACTTTGAAATTATGACTAAA
>DAINSR010000145.1:0-6033 GCA_036741255.1 Flavobacterium sp. | reverse complement strand
AAATCAAGAGTTGCTTGTGATAATGATTTAATTTGTCTTTCAAAAATACAATATAATCCATAAAAAAACCCTCCAAAAAGGAAGGTTTTGTATAACGATGCAAGATTGATTATTTTTTATCAAATTTAGCATATTTATTTTTGAATTTATCAATACGACCAGCTGTATCAATAAGTTTAGATTTACCAGTATAAAAAGGGTGAGAGGTTCTTGAAATCTCCATTTTATAAACAGGATATTCTACACCTTCATAAGTGATTGTTTCTTTTGTTTCTACAGTAGATTTAGTTATAAATACATCATCATTACTCATGTCTTTAAAAGCTACTAATCTGTAATTTTCTGGGTGAATTCCTTTTTTCATGGGTGTGCTACTTTTTATGGATTAACTACACATTGTTTTGATGCTTTCTCATGCTTTAGAAAAAGGTATAAACAAGTATAGCTTTTTAAATTATTATATATTTTTGTTTTGAGTGTGCAAATTTACAATTAATTTTTAATTAACAAGCACAACTATAATATTTTTTTGAATCCCTTATTTGTGAAAGCTTAAATATTCATATATTTGTACGATACAATATGACAAAAACATGAACAAAATTATTAAAAAAAACGGAATTAATTTTGGGATATTGATGGGGGTATTTTCAATAGCAATAACTACTTTGATATACTTAGTTGATGTTAAACTTTTTATAGCATTGTGGATTAGTTTAATTAACATTACCTTTTATCTTTCTATGACTGTGTTTTTACTTATAAAAACTAAAAAAGAACTCAATGGCGTTTTTTCATTTAAAGAAGCTTTTACAACCTATTTTATAGCCGCAACAATTGGTATTGCACTTTCAGTTGTTTTTAATATTTTATTGTTCAACTATGTTGATGTGTCTTTAAAAGATACTGTTCAGCAACTAACCATAGAATATTCTGTCAATATGATGAAAAAGGCGGGTGCACCCAACTCTGAAATAAAAAAAATAATTAAACAAATGACTGAAAACAACCAATTTGATATTTTAAATCTTATAAAGGGGTCGGTTTTTAGCATTGTTTTATGTTCTATTTTTGGTTTAATTTTGGCCGCTATTTTTAAAAGTAAACCTAAAGAGCAGTATTAAATGAAACTATCCATAATTATTCCTTTGTTAAATGAGGAAGAATCTTTATTTGAGTTGCATCAATGGATTGTAAGGGTAATGCAAGAACATCATTTTTCTTATGAAATTCTTTTTATTGATGATGGAAGCACCGATAGCTCATGGCAAACGATAACGAAATTATCTCAAACAGATAATCAGGTAAAAGGTATACGATTTTTAAGAAATTATGGAAAAAGTCAGGCTTTGCATGCGGGTTTTGCCAAGGCGGTGGGCGATGTTATCATTACCATGGATGCCGATTTGCAAGACAGTCCAGATGAAATCCCTCAGTTATATGATTTGGTTGTGAATAAAGGTTTTGATTTAGTTTCTGGATGGAAAAAGAAACGATATGACTCTGTGGTGTTTAAAAATATTCCGTCAAAATTATTTAACTGGGCTGCAAGAAAAACCTCTGGAGTATATTTGCATGATTTTAATTGTGGCTTAAAAGCTTATAGAAATATTGTTATAAAAAACATAGAAGTTTCTGGCGAGATGCATCGGTACATACCCGTTTTAGCAAAAAATGCAGGGTTTAATAAAATAGGCGAAAAAATTGTTTTGCATCAAGCTCGTAAATATGGGACTTCAAAATTTGGTGTTAGTAGATTTGTAAATGGTTTTTTAGATTTAATAACCATTTGGTTCTTGTCAAAATTTGGTAAAAGACCCATGCATTTGTTTGGACTTTTAGGCACAATTATGTTTTTAATTGGTTTTTGTTTGGCTTTATATTTAGGTATTGACAAGGTTTTTATTCATAAAACAAGCCGACTTATTACAAATAGACCTCAGTTTTACATAGCATTAACCACAATGATTATAGGAACTCAATTGTTTTTAGCCGGGTTTTTAGGAGAAATCATTTTAAGAACAAAAAACAACGAAGAACGCTACAAGATAAGAGAAGAAATACTATAAAAACAACACTGAAATTTAGAATTTAAAAACAGCAATTATAAAAATGTTAGCCCTGATGGTAGTGGCATCCTTTTTTTAAATTGCTTGATAAAGCAAGATAAAAAAAGATATAACGAACAGCAGGAATAGCTTCTAAAAAAATAGATATGGAAATTAAACAACACATTTTAGACAAAGTAAATATTTGGTTAACCCCCACATTTGATCAAAAAACACAAGAATCTATTAAGGAAATGATGACAACCTCTGTAGCTGAACTGGAGGATAGTTTTTATAAAAACCTAGAATTTGGAACGGGTGGAATGCGAGGAGTGATGGGACCAGGAACCAATAGAATCAACAAATATACTCTGGGAAAAAGTACACAAGGACTGTGTAATTATTTAAAAGAAAAATTTACTAGAGAAAAAATAAAAATAGTAATTGCATTTGACTGTCGGCATAATAGTGATACACTAGCAAAAACGGTTGCTGATGTTTTTTCGGCAAACGGCATTCAGGTTTATTTGTTTTCAGAATTGCGTCCCACACCAGAATTATCGTTTGCACTCCGATACTTGAACTGTCATGCAGGAATTGTTTTAACAGCGTCTCACAATCCGCCGGAGTATAATGGATATAAAGTATATTGGCAAGATGGGGGGCAACTTGTGCCACCAGAAGATGGTGAACTTATTGAACGCATAGAAAGTGTAGCATATACTGATATTAAATTTGAGGCTAATGAAAGCCTTATTGAGTATATTGACGAAAAAATTGATGAAGCATTTGTAAACTCAACGGTTGAAAATGCAAGTTTTAACACCCCACAACATGTAAAAGACCAACTCAAAATTGTATATACGCCTCTGCATGGTACTTCTATTAAATCGGTTCCGGCGGTGTTGTCAAAAGCAGGATACAACAACGTGTTTATTGTTACTGAACAAGAAAAACCAGACGGTAACTTTCCTACGGTAAAATCGCCAAATCCTGAAGAACCAGAAGCACTTGCTATGGCAACTACTTTAGCTGAAGAAACTCATGCCGATATTGTAGTGGGTACAGACCCTGATAGCGACAGAGTGGGGGTGGCCGTACGAAATTTAGACGGACAAATGACTCTTTTAAACGGTAATCAAACCATGATTATCATGACTGCGTTTTTATTAGAAAAATGGAAACAAGCAGGAAAAATATCGGGTAACGAGTTTATAGGTACTACCATTGTTTCTACCCCCATGATGCAAGAACTTGCCACAGCTTATGGTGTGGATTGTAAAGTGGGACTAACCGGTTTTAAATGGATTGCCAAGTTTATTAAAGATTTTCCTAATCAAACATTTATTGGCGGAGGCGAAGAAAGTTTTGGCTATATGGTGGGTGATGCCGTTAGAGATAAAGATGCTATATCTGCCATATTGTTAGTTTGTGAAATTGCCGCTATTGCAAAGGCTAATGGCAGTAGTTTGTATCAAGAACTTCTAAACTTATATGTAGATTATGGTTTTTATAAAGAACATTTAATTTCGTTGACTAAAAAAGGAATTTCTGGATTAGAAGAAATTAACCAAATGATGATTGATTTAAGAGAAAACCCAAAGAGTGAGATTAACAATCAAAAAGTGGTGATGATAGAAGATTATGAAAACAGCACGGCAAGAAACATGCTTACAGGTAAAGTAGAACCCATAAATTTACCTAAATCAAATGTGTTAATTTACTATTTAGAAGACGGAAGTAAAATTTGTGCAAGACCCAGTGGCACAGAGCCAAAAATTAAATTTTATTTTAGTGTAAAGGAGACACTTGAAAAAATAGAAGACTTTAATGCAGTATCACAAACACTAGATAATAGAATAAAAAATATCATTGCTACAATGCAGTTGAATTAATGAAAAAAATAATAGAAAAGCTTCGTCCGTTTTTAATACCTTTTAAAAACCACATTCTTTGGAATATTCTATATAATGTGCTGTATGCCCTTTTTAGTGTAATGTCATATATTGCTTTGCTGCCCATGATGAATGTATTGTTTGACAAAACAAAAAAAGTTACTCAAGCACCAGTGTATATTGATGTGTTGCATTTAAAAGAATATTTAGAAAACTTAATGGCTTATAAGGTAACTGTTTTTAGCGAAAGTGGCACACCAGAAAAATCGTTATTACTTGTTGTTGCTGTGGTAATCGTTACGTTTTTATTAAAAAATGCTGCGGGCTATTTAGCTTCTTATCACATGATGCACCTGCGTAATGGTGTAACGGCTAAATTAAGAAACGTGATGTATGAAAAAGTCATAAGTCTTCCAGTTTCATTTTATTCAGAAAAGCGAAAAGGCGATGTAATGGCACGTATGCTGGGTGATGTGGGCGAGGTTCAAAATTCGTTTTTTATGCTTTTAGAACTTATTGTAAAAGAACCGTTGCTCATACTATTTTCTATTGCAATGATGTTTACTTATAGCTGGAAATTAACCCTTTTTGTGTTTGTTTTTATTCCATTATCAGGGTTGATTATCTCTAAAATTGGTAAAAATTTAAAATCACAATCGTTACAAGCACAAAATGAAGGTGGTTTTATGATTTCATTAGTAGAAGAAACCCTCACTGGATTAAAAGTAATAAAAAGTTATAATGCCGAACCCACATTTAAAAATAAATTTGGAAGTTCAATTTCTAAAATATTAAGATTATCAAACAAAATAGGTAAAAAAAATAATTTAGCAGGTCCCTTAAGTGAGGTAATGGGTATTATAACTATTGCAGTACTCCTTTTTTATGGTGGCAGCTTAGTATTAGTAGATAAAAGTCTTGATGGAGCTGTTTTTTTAGTTTTTATGGGATTGGCTTATAATATATTAACCCCTGCAAAAGCTATATCAAAAGCCTCTTATGCGGTTAAAAACGGAATTGCTGCGGCTGATCGTGTTTTTGAAGTTTTAGAACAAAAAAATACAGTTGACACAAAAATTGGTGCCACAGATAAAACAACTTTTACAGATAAAATAACCATTGAAAACATAAATTTTAGATACGGAGATGAAAATGTTTTGAAAAACTTTTCTATTGAAGTTCCTAGAGGGAAAACAGTTGCACTCGTGGGACAGTCTGGATCAGGAAAAAGTACCATTGCAAATTTACTCACTCGTTTTTATGATGTTAATGAGGGTTCTATAAAAATTGATGGTATTGATATTAAAGACATGAACATTCATTCGTTAAGGAGCTTAATGGGATTAGTTACACAAGATTCTATTTTATTTAACGACACCATAAAAAACAATATTTTAGTGGGCAAGCCCAATGCCACTGATAGCGAAATTATTGAGGCACTAAAAATTGCAAATGCTTATGAATTTGTAAACGATTTGCCCCTCGGAATAGAAACCAACATTGGCGATGCTGGGGGTAAACTATCTGGAGGACAAAAACAACGACTGTCCATAGCAAGAGCCGTGTTGAAAAATCCGCCTATTATGATACTAGACGAAGCTACATCGGCATTAGATACTGAAAGTGAAAAATTTGTTCAAATTGCTCTTGAAAACATGATGCAAAATAGAACATCAATAGTTATTGCACACCGACTTTCAACAATCCAAAAAGCAGATACCATAGTAGTGATGCAAAAAGGTGAAATTATTGAACAAGGAACACATGTAGATTTAATGGCAAAACAAGCAATGTATGCTAAACTTGTTTTGATGCAAAGTTTTGAGTAGCAATACCCCATTAACAATATATTATTTTTGGTTCTACCACGAAATGTGTGGGTTAAAATTAAGACCTCCATTAAAAAAGAGTATTGCACTTCTAAAATTTTGAAATTTTCTATATCCTCTTCCAATAGTTTTTATGATTTGAATTTTTCCGTTTAATCTTTCTGCCATTGCATTTGAAATGGTTTCAACTAATGCGTTACAAACTCCAAGACCGTTGCAAGGCAAATTTCAGAAAATTTGAACATTTTTTTGTTTAAGTAT
>DAINSR010000144.1:2795-6044 GCA_036741255.1 Flavobacterium sp. | reverse complement strand
GAACGGATAAGTAATTAATAGAATTACTAAATTGTTTAGGTTTTACTTTTAAAAGGCTAATGTTGTTTGTTTCGTTTTCAAAATACAGATGGTCTTTTAAGATTTTATATTGGGCAGAAAGGTGTATCCATTTTGTATTTGTAGTAAATTTGAATTGGTTTAGTTTTTCATTTGCAAATTGATTAGACCAGTTATAGTCTATAAAATTACTTTGGTATAGCGTATAATTAAAATTGGGCAAACTGTTTAACTTTTGATATTCAAATAAAAATTTGTAATTATTATTAAATTGATAAGAAACACCTGCTTCAATATTTGAAATCGATTGGTTTGAAATGCTGTTTGTTGCTAAAATTTTTGCCGTGAGTTTATTTGTAACATAAGTGTAAGAGCCTCCCATATTATATATTCTGTCATTAATAGCATTAGGAACTATGGCAGCCCCTAGACTATTTTGCACTCCAGTTTTATAAAAGTAATTATAAAGATTACTGTCTATAAAAAATGTTAGGTTACCATATTTTTTTGTTTGATACGCAAGCCCAACTTTATTATAAAAATGATTATAACGTGTTTTATTATTTACAACATTTAATAAAGAAGTTCCAAAACGAGTTCCTGGTGTTTGCTGCACATATTCAAAAAACTTATACTCTTGATTCATTTGATGCGTAAGAACAAGACTGTTAAAATTGTTTTTTGATAATTTAAACGAATGATCAATAAAAAAACGGTTGCCTTTCAAAACACTCTCTGCATCTTTAAGATAAACATCAAGACGAGCTCTCTCGTCAAACGGAGGTTCGCTGCGTTCAAAATCGGCATTTGAAGTGATACCACCATTCTCTTGGTTTAAAATGTCTTGACCTGTAAAATGAGCGTTTAGAAAATAGCGTTTGTTGATAGAAAAATAACTTGTTGTAAATCTAAAATTACCAGAACTAGAAAGATTGTTAATAAATTTTCCTAGAGATCGAATTCCCTTATAAGCAATTGAAAAATTGAGGTTTGGTTTTGTATTAATGGTTATAAATGCGTCTAATGATTGTCCTTGTTCCATTACGGTTTTAAAGTACAACTCAGTAAGAGGTGTGGGTACGGAATAATATTTGATATCATTTGCCTCAAGATAATTAAAATGTTTGGCTTGAAATCCAAATTGCGGAAACGAACTTTTAGTGTTTAAACCAAAATTCAACGTATTAAATGTATGAGCTTCGTTTGCAAACGGAAGTAGTCCAAATAAATCTTTGCGAAGCATATTGAATTCATATTCTCTTTTAATGTGAAGTGTGGTATCAACAAAAATGGTATCTTGCCTTAAAGTATAAATTTTATATAAATCAATGGAAGCATTTTTTTTTATCGATGGAACATCTAAATTAGAATTTTGATTCTTGTTTATTAATGATTTAGAAGCAGGTGTAACACTATTTTTTTGAGCCGACCCAAAAAAAGTTACAAAAAGGCAAACTAATGCTACATATTTTTTCATTGGTCAAAAAAGTTTATCACTATTGTAACGTGTGTTTACAAATGCAAACGGGTACTAATGGCGATTTTTTGTAAAAATTAATAAAAAGGCAAAGATAACTGAATTTTAGATAAAAAAATGGTTCTGGATAGATTCAACCAGCAAATGCAACTTTACGGTTTATAAAATTATTTACTGGTTATCTATGTATCTATAAATATCATCTTCAGAGTAATTTTTTTTGAGAAAATCGATACAAATATTCGGTTGTTTTTAATTTACTTTTGTGCTTTCACAAATTTAAAACAGTAAAACTTTTAAAAAATGCGGAAGTCAGGAAAAATGTGTTTAGAAGAAGATAAATAATATTTTTTACCACTGATGTTAGCAAATGAAAAGTCAAATAGTTATCTTATAAAAGTTGAAATTGCAACAGCTATAAGATGAGTAAATCTATTTCTCTTAAGGTTTGAATGGGTTTTGAATACCAAAAAAGTTCAAAATCATCAAAATGAGTTTCATAATCTGCCTTTAGTTGCAAAAATGTAACAAATGATAACACGGAGTTTTTTATGGCAATTTTTTCTAAAGTCTTAATGAGCCAAATCCCTTTTTCGTTTTCTAGTAAAATTTTTGTAGTATATTTTTTGTCATGAAAAAGCAGCTGCATCATTGTATATCGAATTCCTCGTTTTGATTTTACAACCGTTTCATAAGAGGGTAAATTACCCATCCATATTACTCTTGCAGTAGGTTTTGTGTGTAATACCTCTGTTTTATGAAGGGCATCATATATAAAATTGGGACTCACTTTTGTCCTTGGAATTTTAAAATCAAACCAATCTTGCAGCGGATAATCAAAACAAATGCCGTGCATGTAATTAAACAATGATTTTTTTAGTCCGTAGCTAAACTTATCATGATTAATTCCTGTTTTATCTTCAAAAACTACATCGTTGTGTGCAAAGGTAATTTCATTTTGAATGGGTGTAACGCCAAACTCCTCCGGGAATAATCCCACTGGTGAATGTGCCGTCATGGCAAATTGATGCCAAAACCCCGATTTTAAAATACCCATTTCAAACATTTGACGCACCATTTCTAGGCTATCAACTGTTTCCTGAATGGTTTGCGTGGGATATCCATACATCAAATAAGCATGCACCATAATACTATTTTCTGTAAAATTTTGTGTTACTTGTGCCACTTGTTCTACTGTTACCCCTTTTTTAATTAGAGCTAAAAGGCGGTCAGAAGCTACTTCTAAGCCCCCTGAAACAGCAATACAACCCGATACTGCAAGCAGTCTGCATAAATCTGATGTAAAACTTTTTTCAAACCGAATATTAGTCCACCAGCTAACTTTTAAATTTCGCTTTATAATTTCTAATGCAACTTCTTTCATAAGAGCTGGTGGTGCTGCTTCATCTACAAAATGAAAACCATTTTCGCCTGTTTGCAAAATCAACTCTTCCATTCTATCTACTAGAGTTTTTGCAGCAACAGGTTCGTATAATTTTATATAATCTAATGAAACATCACAAAAAGTACACTTGCCCCAGTAGCAGCCATGAGCCATAGTCAATTTGTTCCATCGACCATCAGACCATAAACTGTGCATAGGATTTGCCATTTCTATAACAGAAATATATTGGTCTAAAAACAAATTTGAATAATCTGGAGTTCCCACTTGCAGTTGCTTATAATCTGGCTTTGTAGAATTATTTTTATAAACAACACTATTATTTTCTAAAAGAAATGTGCGTTTAAATTCT
>DAINSR010000144.1:0-2785 GCA_036741255.1 Flavobacterium sp. | reverse complement strand
CACAAACAAGCTTACCATATTGAATATGCTGATATAATAACTCTAAAGGAAGTTCGCCATCATCAAGGGTTATAAAATCAAAAAAATCAAATACCCTGGTGTCCTTCATTTCTCGCAATTCGGTGTTAGGAAAACCGCCCCCCATGGCTATTTTAATTTTTGGAAAATTGGTTTTTAAAAATTTTGCACATCTAAAAGCACTGTACAAATTACCAGGAAATGGAACTGAAAAACAAATTAACTGGGGTTGCTCCTCCTCTACTCTATTCCTCAAAATTGGCAATGTAACTTGATCGATATAAGAAGGAACTTTTTGTAACTCATTATATAAATTATCAAATGAATTGGCACTTCTGCCTAATCGCTCTGCATACCTACTAAAACCGAAGTTTTCATCTACACACTCCACAATAAAATCAGATATATCTTCTAAATATAATGTGGCAAAATACTTAGCTTTGTCTTGCAATCCCATTGTACCAAAAGCATAATCTACATCATCTAACTGGTCAAAACGTGAAGCTTGAGGTAAAAAATTTCCACTACATATTTGACGAGCTAATGTTGGATTTTTTCCTTGCAGAAATGAAATTACACTATCTATAGTGCTGATGTATTCCTTTTTTAAGCTAAAAATTCTCACTGAATTTTGAGATGAGGGCTTTCTTTTACAAGACAAAAAAAGGTTTGTTAATCCTGTACTCGAAAACAAATTTAAGATTACCTCAATACCTAAATCCATCTGAAAAGAATCAATATTCTTAGTATTAAGAAAGCCTTTAATATAAGCCGTTGCAGGATAAGGCGTATTAAGTTGAGTAAATGGAGGCGTAATGAGAAGAATATTTTGCAAGCGAAATTAATTTTTACAAAGTTAAATGATATTTTAAGATATATTTACTACTTTCAAAGATTGAAAAAATGTATTTTTACAAACATAATATTATTGCTAATTTATATTCAACAACTATGCCTTCTGACTGTATAAGCTATCAAAAATCGGGATATTTTTCTAAATTAATTATAGATTATTTAAACGAAAAAGAAACTCTAAAAAAACTTTACAACAGATTCCCAAAGCTTGAAAACTTTGAAGCCCAGATTGAAGAAAAAAAAATCAATTTCAACGAGAATAACATTGCCACTAAAAAAAGAAACGTGCTGGTTAAGACTCTTGAAAAACAGTATCAAAACATTGCCATTTCTAAAAAAACTTTACACAACATAAATCTTTTAAAAAAAGAAAACACTTTTACTATTACCACGGGGCATCAGCTAAATTTGTTTACAGGACCATTATATTTTATTTATAAAATAATTTCTACAATTAATTTGTGCGATACGTTAAAAGCTAAATTTCCTAATCATAATTTCGTTCCTGTGTATTGGATGGCGACAGAAGACCATGATTTTGAGGAGATTAATTATTTTTGGTTCAAAGGGAAAAAAAACATTTGGCAAAAAGAATATCATGGCCCCGTTGGGAGGTTTTCAACAGAAGGCTTAGAATTAGTTTTTGAAGATTTTTCAACCGCTTTAGGCTCTGGTAAAAATGCAACTTATTTAAAAGAGTTGTTTAGAAAAGGCTATATAGAGCATCACAACTTAACAGATGCTACACGGTATATTGTAAATGAAATTTTTAAAGAAAAAGGACTAGTCATTTTAGATGGTGATGATAAAAATTTAAAAAAATTATTTGCTCCATACATCAAACAAGAATTACTACATCAAACGGCAAGTACCGAAGTTTTAAAAACAAACACACTTTTATCAGCTTATAAAACTCAAGTAAACCCGCGAGAAATTAACCTTTTTTTTATGGAAGGCAATTTGCGAGAACGCATTGTTTTTGAAAATAATACCTATACTGTCTTAAATACAAACTATTGCTTTACTGAAGGTGAAATCTTAACCGAACTAGAAAATAATCCTGAAAAATTTAGTCCAAACGTAATTTTGCGTCCGCTGTATCAGGAAGTAATTTTACCTAATTTATGCTACGTTGGTGGTGGCGGAGAAATTGCTTATTGGTTAGAATTAAAATCTAATTTTGAAGCAAATGAGGTCAGTTTCCCCATTTTATTAATAAGAAATTCTGTACTTATTGCCACTGAAAAGCAAGTAAAAAAAGCAGACAAACTAGGCTTGAGTTGGGGTGATTTATTTAAAAATCAGTCTGAACTAATAAACATAAAAACCAAAGAACAATCTATCTTAAAAATTGATTTTAGCCCACAAAAAGAACATCTAAAAAATCAATTTGAAGCCCTATATGAAATGGCAAAAAAAACAAATACTACTTTTTACAAGGCTGTAAAGGCTCAAGAAATAAAACAGATTAAAGGTTTAGAAAATTTAGAAAAAAAATTATTAAAAGCTGAAAAAATAGCTCTTAAAGATCAATTAGAACGGATAAAATTATTACAAGATGAGTTGTTTCCTAATCAAAGTTTACAAGAAAGAAAACTAAATTTTTCTGAGTTTTATAGCGAATACGGACACACATTATTAGAAAAATTAAGTGCCGAATTGAACCCCTTATCACAAGAGTTCAAAATTTTAGTTTTGTAGTTTTCCACCATTCTGTAACTGATGCATTTGTAAACCCCTATAATTTGGGCAACGTCTCCTTTTTGGCTATCAAATTTTATAAGTTTTACCGTCTGACGTCCGCAATTTTTTAAAAATTCCAGCGTAATAGACAAAATTAATAGTAATTTGAAAAAATAATTAGGGTCTGCTGAAAAACTATAAACCATTTTATTTGCAGGGCATTCAGTGC
>DAINSR010000143.1:0-6061 GCA_036741255.1 Flavobacterium sp. | reverse complement strand
TAAGGTGAATTAGGGTCATAAGGTGTTGTTTCTGTGAACAACCCTGTGGTACCCAATGAACCATAAACCTCATCAGTAGATATATGATAAAATCGTTTACCTTCATAAGATGAAGCCCACTGTTTTTTAGCAGCGTTTAATAAATTCATAGTGCCTATTACGTTTGTTTTTACAAATGCTAAAGGATCTGTAATAGAGCGATCTACATGTGACTCGGCTGCTAAATGCAAAATGCCATCAAATTGATGTTTAGAAAACAAATCATCTAAAAAATCAGTATCTAAAATATTGCCTTTTACAAACGTATAATTAGGTTTATTTTCTATATCCTTAATGTTTTCTAAATTCCCAGCATAAGTGAGGGCATCAAGATTAAATATTTGATAGGTTGGGTATTGATTTACAAAGCGTCTAACGACATGTGAGCCAATAAACCCCGCTCCTCCTGTTATGAGTATTTTTTTCATTTTTTCCTTATTTTTATCGTTATTTTAAATTTGACTTTTATTGCTGAGTTGTAAAATTGTGAATCTGCAAATAAGCAACTCATCAACTCTATTTCTCCATCGTTAATAAAACCCCTATACTTTCTAGAATCAAAATTAATTTATTTGGCAATACCTCTTTTATTAGAGCATGCTGACCAGCAAAGGCTCCTTTTTCTATTTGAATTTTTTCTCCTGGTTGCAAAGCTCTGCTAACTATTTTTGAATATGTATTTTGAGTAAACTCTTTTAAAGCATAAATTTCTTGATTTCTAACAAGTGCAGGTTTACCAAGCCAAAACAAAAACCTAACTACACCACTAACATTAAAAACATGATTGCGCTTTGCTTCTTCAATTTGCACAAAAACATAAGATGATAATAAAGGTGTTGTTACTTTTTTTTTGCGATCGCTCCATTGCTTAAGTTCTGCTTTCATGGGACAGTAGGCGTTTATACCTATTTGCAAAAGTGCATCGGCTACTTTTTTTTCGTGTCTAGGCTTTGTATAGACTACATACCAGTTCATTTAATTCATTTATTATCTTTTATTAAACACAAAAATTTACGGCTTCGCCCTGTCAGTCCCATTTTAAAACTAACCTAAAACTCATAAAACTCATAAAAAAAATTAATGTTCTTCATAGACAAGCAGTCCCTCCTCAAGAAAACTACTCGTGGTTTTAAAAATTACTTTTTTATGAATTTCATTTTCTATTTTCCTTTTTAAATTTGCTAAGTACTTTTTATTAATATTATTACCCTCTAAAACAATTTCAATAGTCCCAGAATCTATTCCTCTTGCATAATCGCCTATTAAATAAACTTTTTTTACCTCACCTATTCGGCTCACTACATGTTCTACAATATTATCTAAGCCCACATATTTTCGAACCATTTGTTGTAAGATACTATATAGGGGGTGTTTTTTGTTAGCTTTATAAGTAATTTTGCCTTTAGCTTCTTGCCTTGAAATGTAGCCAGCTTCACTCAGATTATTGAGTTCTTTTCTTATGGCATTTGTGTTTTCATTCATTTCGTTTGCTAAACCTCTCAAATAACCTTCGTTAGTAAAATTTATAAAAAATTTTACTAAAAGACGCAATCGTGTTTTTGAAGTTATCAAACTATCAAGCATAGTGTATTTTTGAGCAACAAAAGTACTCGTATTTTTTTAAAAATCAACAATCTTTTACCAACTTTTTTTATTTTTTTGAATTTAATTTTTTGAAATATTGATTTTTTTTAAAGCTAAAGAGTTAGAAGCTTTGCAAGAGAGAGGCTTAGTCATTCCTTAAAAACTCAATTTTTGAGTTTTTAGATTTTTTATCAAACGTATATTTGCAAAAATATGTATAAAAAATTCGAGCCAAAGAACAATTTGTGCTTTGATTTGGTTAAAATAAACTCCACCCCTTTCTCTTTCAGTTTTTTATAAAAACAAACAAACTCTCCCTTGGGTCAAATGGTTTCTTGTTTTGAAAAAAATCTTATCCTGTAAATATTGCCAATATGGGTTTTCTGTCCAAATGTTCCGCCAGTAATAAAACCACCAATTAAAGACCTTTTCGCAAGAGACAACTCCTTCAAACAATATAAAATGGTGTTATAAAAAAAGGCTAACAAGGATTTTTTATAAATTTGTTAAAACTTTCGGACGACAGTGAAATATTATGTGTATTTTTGTATCAAATTATAAAAAGTAAGAAAATGGCAAGCGTTAAAAACTTGAAAAAAGAAATTAATTATGTACTAGGCGATATTATAAACATCGTTTATGTATGGGAAATGACAAATGGTGGAAAACCAACTGAAGCATCAGACAAATTAGTAGATACTATCTATGAAACTTTTGATGGGCTCATGACAAAAGCTAATCAAAAAAACGTTGAAAACAAAAAAGCACATTTTAAAAATATTCGTTCAGAGTATGAAGCTGCTGCAAATCAGTTTGTTGCTCAAGTAAACGAACTTTGATTAAATTTTACGAAAAAAATACTATGTTTTGTTTGGAATTTAAAAATTGAAAACTATATTTGCAGACGAATTTGAGATGCCAGCGTAGCTCAGTTGGCTAGAGCAGCTGATTTGTAATCAGCAGGTCGTGGGTTCGAGTCCCTCCGCCGGCTCAAATTAAAAAGGAAAGCAATAGCTTTCCTTTTTTTATTGAAAAAATATTTTACTCACAATTTTTTATACCAGTTGTAATATTAAATTAGTCTAATACATCTAAAATTTTACAACAGTTAATGCTCAATAGACAATATATTGATGACCATTTATAAATTTCTAAACAACAAAGTTGCATTTGCTAGTTGAATCTACCTAAGAAATGACAACTATTTTGATTTTGATAATCTTTACCAATTCATTATATTTGCACACTTTTAATAGAAAAAATGCTAGAAAGACTTCAATATGTGAAACAACGTTTTGACGAGATATCAGATTTGATTATTCAACCTGATGTTATTTCAGATCAAAAACGATATGTGCAATTAAACCAAGAATACAAAGGTTTGAAAGCATTAATGGAAAAGCGTGAAGAACTTATAAACGTAACAGGAAACATTCAAGAAGCTAATGAAATTATTGCAGATGGATCTGATCTTGAAATGGTGGAAATGGCAAAGATGCAACTTGATGAGGCAAAAAATCGTTTACCCGAATTAGAAGAAGAAATCAAATTCATGCTCATTCCAAAAGACCCTGAAGATGCAAAAAATGTAATGGTTGAAATTAGAGCTGGAACAGGAGGAGATGAAGCTTCTATTTTTGCGGGAGATTTGTATAGAATGTACACTAAATATTGTGAAAATAAAGGCTGGCGAACATCTATTGTAGATATGAATGAGGGGACTTCTGGAGGATTTAAAGAAATAATTTTTGAGGTTACTGGAGAAGATGTTTATGGAACATTAAAGTTTGAAGCTGGTGTGCACCGTGTGCAACGAGTGCCGCAAACAGAAACACAAGGGCGTGTTCATACCTCAGCAGCAACAGTTATGGTATTACCAGAAGCCGAAGAATTTGATGTTCAAATTGACATGAATGATGTGCGTATAGATTTTTTCTGCTCGTCTGGACCAGGTGGGCAGTCTGTAAACACTACAAAATCTGCTGTTAGATTAACCCATATTCCAACGGGGTTAGTGGCTCAGTGCCAAGATCAAAAATCGCAACATAAAAATAAAGATAAAGCTTTAAATGTATTACGTTCTCGATTGTATGAAATGGAGCTTGCAAAAAAAGAAGCTGAAGATGCTACAAAACGAACCTCTCAAGTTAGTAGTGGGGATCGTTCTGCAAAAATTAGAACCTATAATTATGCACAAGGGAGAGTTACTGATCACAGAATAGGACTCACCTTATATGATTTGGGTAATATTATGAATGGTGATATTCAAAAAATTATTAACGAATTGCAATTAGTAAGCAACACTGAAAAGTTAAAGGAATCTGAAGTCTTTTAATATTTTAAAACTCTCATAGCTCTCAGCCCTGATTGTAGTAATGGGAAGTCAGAAAGGTAAAACAGTTTAATTTTTAGAAAAATTCATGAGCTACTTAATACAAATGCACATTAGACCCAATAGCTCTGCCTGAACTGACAAAGAAATCATTCCAAATTAAAAGCAATCAAAAATAAGCACTTTATTCACCTGTATTTATTGTTTTTACAGACTATTACAATCTTTTATATATCCTTTTTAAATTTCTATTTTCAAAATTTAAAAAGTCTGTGAGTACTTATTTTAAATTTTTATTTTTATAGATTGCAGTGGTATGCTTTGCAGTTATGTTTTTTAGCTTTCATTACTAAGTTTAATGTATATTTTGAACAATTTATAAAATTTTATCCACAAGACGGACAAGTCAGGAAAGAAAATGAGTCTGCCCTAAATTCTCAAGCAGACTCACTTTATAAATCATATTTTATTAAGAGATCTATATTTTTACACGCAATTTTTATCAATAAATTTTATACCAATATTTTTTTATTATTTGCTTGTAAAATAGTCATATCATCATTTTATTTAATTGGCGAGGGAAGATCTGAGAGTGTTTCTTCTAAAAATTCTACTTTCCCTGTGTGAATGTCATATACAGCCCCTACAATTAGTATCTCTCCGTTTTTATACTTTCTATATAAAATGGGTTCTAAATCTCTTAAATTATTTACCTGATCTATTACGTTTTGTCTTACGGCATTATTAATTGCGTTGCCAGGCATATTCATACATTTATGAACGGCAGGCTTGATTTCATTAATCAGTGTTACAATGTGTCCTGGCACATTTTCTGGTCTGCTAACTGCTGCTGCAACAGCACCACACTCTGTGTGTCCTAAAACAACTAGTAACTTTGTTTTTAATTTTGTTACTGCAAACTCCATACTGCCATAACTTGCTGCTGCAGAAACTTGCCCCGCAGTTCTAATAATGAATAAATCTCCAAGTCCTTGATCAAAAATTAATTCATTGGGTACCCTAGAGTCTGAACAGCCCACAATTGTAGCAAATGGTGCCTGACCAGTTTCTAGTTCTTTAATTGTTTGACCTGTTTGACGTGGCTTTATAGTCTTTCCTTCATAAAATCTTTTGTTTCCGCCTATTAATTTTTTTAAACCAATTTTTGGATCTTCATAAGCAGAATCTCTATCAACAAAGTAATACTCCTTTTTTAATTTTTCGTCCTTTAAAATGTCTTCATAAGTGATTTGTTTTTCTTGTTTCTTTTTACTTTTTTGTTGGCTAAAACAAAGGGCTGTTGAGAATAAAATAACAATACTGAGTAATTTGATTAATTTCATAAAGCAAATTTATTTAGGGTTAAAAGTTGTGATGCAGGCTCAGTTGCAGTTGGTTTCTTCCAGCTGTTTCAAGGGATTGATTCATGATACCGATTTGTGCTTTGAATGAATTGTTAAAACAATATCCAATACCCCCGTAGAGTCGGTTTCTGTCAAAAAGTGGTACCGTTCTGTTGTTTCCTATTTGACGTTGTCCGTTAATAAAAATTTCGTTTTGCATTATTAGATATAGTGTTTTAACGTCTATTGTTGCTTTATTTAGTGGCATATTGATTAGTAAATTGTAGCGATAACGTGTCCTGAAGTCTTGGTTCTCTACAAAGCGTTGTTCAAATCTAAATCGATGATTGAGATTAAAAATTCCTATTTTTTGTGGGAGGAGCGCTTCTTGATATATTCTATTCTCATTAAATGTTTTGTCATTATTACCAAGGGTTCCTGTTGTTATACGAGCAAAACCCAAAGTTAGCAATACATTAGTGTTTTTTGGTTTATGATATATACCGCCCCGAAAGAGCATTTGCTCAAGGTCGGTGCCAAAATTAAAACTTCGATATTGAATATCGCCTTGTATGCCCCAGGAATTAGTTAGCTTTCCATTAAAAAAATACATATACCACACACCTAAATCTTTTGATGACTGGTTTTGTGCTAGTAGCGAAAAATGGCAAATGATGAATACTATAAGACTAAAACTATTTTTATTAAATGTATTCATGCTTTTAATTTTTGCAAATATAATAGTATTGCTTTTAATTTTTAA
>DAINSR010000142.1:0-6067 GCA_036741255.1 Flavobacterium sp. | reverse complement strand
TAATAGAATTTTTAGCGGCTTTTTAATGATTATTTTTTGATTTGTAAATATATTAAATAAGTTTGTCTTGCACTATTTTTAATAATAATTTTGTTGAAACTCATTGTGAAGCCTAATTAACAACGTAGATAATTAAAATTTTAAAATCGGTCATTAAGGCAAATAACTTAAATTAAAAAAAGGGTTTAACTTATTAAAAGCTAAACCCTTGTGTTTTTATTTAAACCTAATAAACTATTGATTTTATTTTTTAAAACAGCTAATTATTTTAAATCAAAAGTAGAGTTTGCAACTAAATCACCTTTACTAAAAATATTTATATAGTAAGTTCCTTTTGCAAAATCTTTACCTTTTAATTCTTCATGCACATCAACTGATTTGTTATTAAATTTTACTTTTGATATAAAACTGTACACTAATAATTTATCATTAAAAGAGATGTTCTTTTTATCTCCTAAAACATTGTTTGCTGCATCAATTACCTGAACATAATATTCTCTTTCACCAGATTTTGCAACAGCATTTTCTGCAATAGTGAAACTAATTTTTAATTTATCTACTCTACTTGCTTTTTCAGTTTCAATTTGTTTTCCCGAACTTCGCTCTTTTACAGCAATTGTTTTAAGGTTTGTAATGACTAACTTTTGTGCTTTTTCTACTGTTTTAGATAATTTTTCGTTCTGATTGAGTAGTGTGTCATTGTATTTTTTAGACTCGTTTAAAACTACTTTAGTGCTATCTAAATTTGTGATAAGTTTTTTATTTTCTTCTTTCAGTTTGCTGTTTTCTGCAACTAAACTATCCATTTCGCGTTTTAACTTCAAATAATCATCTTTGTAATGAGCAACAGATTCTCCTTTTTTTACTCTTGCAATTAGGACATCTACTTTTGCTTTTTCGGCCTCAAGTTCTGCTTTTAATGACGTGTTACTAGCAATTTCCTCATCATATTTTGCTTTCATCATTTCTAAATCATTTAATACCAACTCTTTTTCAGTCAATACTTTATCATATTCAATATCTTTATTCTTAATTTCAGTTTTAGTATCAGTGCTTAGTTTAAACATATATACAATACTTCCTAGTAATAGTAACGATAAAACTAATATAATAGCTTTTAATTTAGAATTATTTTGTGTGTTTTCCATAATTTCTTTTTTTTGCAAATGTACAATCTTTAAAATTAATAACGAAAATATTTAAGAATATAGTATTTTTGAAATCAACTTTTTTTTATGGAAAATATTATACCATTTTCAAGTTCTAGCTTGGCATCTATTACGCAACATAGAAGTGGTGAGGTTAAATTTGGGGAACAAATTCTAACAGTTCCGCAAGAAGAAAATGTGGAAGATTGTATTGCTAAAACAGAAGCTCCTTTTGTTTTATTTGGAATTCCAGAAGACATTGGGGTACAAGCAAATTTTGGTATAAAAGGTACGGCATCTGCATTTACAAACGCCCTTAAAAGCTTAGTAAATATGCAACATAACAAGTTTTGCAAAGGGAGTAAAATTCTTCTTTTAGGACACTTAAATGTTCAAAATGTTATGAGTCAGGCCGCCCTTTTAAATGCTTATAATAAAGAAGAGCGAAAAATTTTATTTCAGTTAGTAGAACAAATTGACAAAGATGTTTCGCACATTATTAGCGTAATTGTTAAGCACGGAAAAATCCCGATAATTATAGGTGGGGGGCATAATAATGCTTATGGAATAATTAAAGGATTAGCGCTTGCAAAAGGAAAAATGGTAAACGCCATTAATCTAGATGCTCACACCGATTTTAGAACTATGGAGGGCAGACACTCCGGAAATGGATTTACCTATGCTTTTGAAGAGCATTTTTTAAAAAGATATTTCGTTTTTGGACTGCACGAAGGCTTTGTTCCCAAAAGTGTTTTTAGTACGATTAAATCTATTCCAGAAACCATTAACTATAACACCTATGAAGAGATTGAAGTTAGAAAAGAAAAAAACTTTGAAAGCGAGTTAGAAGTTGCTCTTGAATATATAAAAAAGGAACCTTTTGGCATAGAAATAGACTTCGATGCTATACCTAATGTGTTTGCTAGTGCCATGACTATTTCAGGTTTTAGTGTAGAAAAAGTAAGGCAATTTGTTCATTATTTTGGTAAAAATAAAAATGCGTCCTATTTGCATATTTGTGAAGGTGCACCAGATTTAGATTCAACATGTAACAACCACCTAACTGGGAAATTAATTGCCTATCTTATTACAGATTTTATAAAAAGTAAATTACTTGAATAGCATTTTTTAAGTCTTTTTCTATTTTTATTTGATATTATAAAAAACCATTTAATAAAATTAGAAAACAAAAAAGAGTGCATATTTTGGGTTTAAAGAACTATAAAAAAGGGATAGTATATTTTATTATATCTATCCCCAAAAAAGTGTATTTGTTTTTTATGTTATGAATTTCTAAAAATTAACTTGCCATCAAAACTGTCTAACAATATCATGCTGTCTGTTGTTACTTTACCAGCTAAAATGTCCTTAGAAAGTTCATTTAAAACTTCACGCTGAATGACACGTTTTACGGGTCTGGCACCATATTGTGCATCAAATCCTTTTTCAGACAAATAATCAATTGCTTCTGGTGTAGCATCTAACGTGATGTGCTGTTGGGCTAGCATTTTTGTTACTCCTTTTAATTGAATACCAACAATTTGTTTAATGTTTGCAGTTGTTAGCGGCGTAAACAATACAATTTCGTCAATTCTGTTAATAAATTCGGGTCTTACGGTTTGTTTTAATAATCCTAAAACCTCAGCTTTCGCAACCTCTGTTACTGTTTCAATATTTCCTTTAAAGTTGTCAAATTTTTCCTGAATAATATCACTTCCCATATTAGAGGTCATGATGATAATAGTGTTTTTAAAATCTGCAGTTCTTCCTTTATTGTCGGTTAATCTTCCTTCATCTAATACTTGTAATAAAATATTAAACGTGTCTGGATGTGCTTTTTCTATTTCGTCTAACAAAATTACAGAATATGGTTTTCTTCTCACAGCCTCTGTTAATTGTCCGCCTTCATCATAGCCCACATAGCCTGGAGGTGCACCCACTAGACGACTCACACTATGACGCTCTTGATATTCACTCATGTCTATTCTGGTTAAAGCACTTTCGTCATCAAATAAATACTCGGCAAGTGCTTTGGCTAATTCTGTTTTTCCCACTCCTGTTGTGCCTAAAAATAAGAATGAGCCAATAGGTTTTTTCATGTCTTGTAATCCTGCTCTGCTTCTTCTTACAGCATCACTCACTGCACTAATTGCTTCTTGTTGCCCCACAACACGTTTGTGTAATTCATTTTCTAACTGAAGTAATTTTTCTCTATCGCCTTGTAGCATTTTCATTACCGGAATACCTGTCCATTTTGCTACCACCTCTGCAATATCTTCACGCGTAACTTCTTCCTTGATAAGCGAATTTTCTGATTGACTTTCGATCAATTTTATTTGAAGTGCATCTAAATTTGTTTGAGCTTCTTTGATTTTTCCATAGCGAATTTCAGCTACTTTTCCATAATCGCCATTTCGCTCGGCATGATCTGCTTCTTGTTTAAGGTTTTCAATTTCTTGCTTGATACTTTGAATGGCATCAACCACGTCTTTTTCTGCTTTCCATTTGCTATAAGTATCGTTGCGTTCTTCTTTTAAATTGGCTAAATCTAACCCTAAACTTTTAATTTTAACTTCGTCTTTTTCTCTTTTAATTGCCTCTAGTTCTATTTCTAATTGCATTATTTTTCGGTCTAAAACATCAAGCTCTTCAGGCTTTGAGTTAATCTCCATACGCAATTTAGAGGCTGCTTCGTCCATTAAATCAATTGCTTTATCAGGTAAAAATCTATTAGTAATGTAGCGTTGTGATAATTCTACTGCTCCAATAATGGCATCGTCTTGAATACGCACTTTGTGATGTGTTTCATAATTCCCTTTTATACCTCTTAAAATAGAAATAGCACTTTCTGTGTCAGGCTCTTCAACCATTACTTTTTGAAAACGTCTTTCTAATGCTTTGTCTTTTTCAAAATATTTTTGATATTCGTCTAGTGTAGTAGCCCCAATGGCTCTAAGTTCGCCACGTGCTAGTGCAGGTTTTAAAATATTGGCTGCATCCATTGCACCTTCACCACCACCAGCTCCCACTAGGGTATGAATTTCGTCTATAAACAAAACAATATCGCCTTCTGCCATGGTAACCTCTTTTACTACGGCTTTTAATCGTTCTTCAAATTCTCCTTTATATTTTGCTCCAGCAATAAGAGCTCCCATGTCTAGTGAAAAAACTATCTTGTTCTTAAGGTTTTCTGGCACATCACCATCCACAATTCTGTGTGCTAATCCCTCTGCAATGGCAGTTTTACCCACTCCAGGTTCACCCACAAGCATCGGGTTGTTTTTAGTTCTGCGTGTCAAAATTTGTAGTACTCTTCTAATTTCTTCATCTCTTCCAATAACGGGATCTAGTTTTCCTTTTAGAGCTAAATCGTTGAGGTTTTTTGCATATTTGTTTAATGAGTTGTAGGTTTCCTCAGCAGAGGCCGAAGTTACACGCTCACCCTTTCTAAGTTCAGTAATAGCTGTTTCTAATCCCTTTTCTGTTACTCCTTGATCTTTTAATATTTGGGCTACTTTACTTTTTGATTTAAAAATAGCCATAATAATATGTTCAATAGAAACATACTCGTCCTGCATTTTTTTTGCAAGGCTAACCGCTTCATTGATCATATATGAAGCATCACGAGACCACTGAATGTCGGCTCCTGTTACCTTTGGAAAACTTTGTAAGGTACTTTCTAAAACTTTTTTAAAAAGGTCTAAATTTATATTTAGTTTTTTTAAAATAAAAGGCAACACGTTTTCATCAACCTCAAACAAACCTTTAAAAACATGTTCGTTTTCTATTAATTGATGTCCATAACTTTGTGCAATTTGCTGTGCTTGTTGCAATGCTTCTTGCGATTTAATGGTCAAATTATTTAAGTTCATTTTTTATTTCGTTTTATAAATGATAATATCTGTTTTGTTAAATTGTTATACATTTGTCTTAGAAACAATAAATATACCTTTACAACAATAACGACATAATGGCTTTTTTTAACTAATTTTAGTTAAAAAACAAGTCAAAATGTCATAAAAAATAACAAATATGGGGTTTTTTGATGGAGTTTTTAAAAATAAACCGCAGCAAAACAATGCTAATACTTCAAAATATAAGGAATTAAAAAGTCTAGAAGAATTAAATGATATTGACGAAATTTCATTTTCAAAATCCGTAGTGATTTTTAAACACAGCACCCGATGTAGTATTAGTAGATTTGCTCTTAAAAGATTTGAAAGTGATTTTGATTTCGATGAAGAAAAAATACAATGGTATCTTTTAGATTTGCTAAACCACAGAGAAATTTCTAATGAAATAGCTCACAGATATCAAGTTGTTCATCAATCTCCTCAAATTGTTGTGATAAAAAACAGAAAAGCAGTTTTTGTGGCTACTCATGAAGATATTGATGCAGACTATTTAAAGCAATGGGCTGTGTAGAAAGCCAAATTTCAAACAGCGTTTGCGGGGTGTTGATATTACTAAGCAATTGTTTTTAAGCCAAGACAAGCTCAGCAAGATAAAGGCAACGACTTTTTGCACAGCTTGTTTTTGCTATCTTCTAAATCTGTTTCTGGTAATTATTTCTTTTAATTTAGCTTTTAAATCCTCGCCACTATCAAAAATCATTTGCTCGTTACTAGGAAACGCAACGGCTCTTTGATTAAAAAAACGATGATAATCATCTTCACAGGCTCTTTTATCACCATTAAAAGTGGCATAAATATTCTCAAAAATAAACTCGCTTGCTAACGGAAAGGTATCAATGGTTTGATTGCTTCTGTAGTCAATATAATCAACTTTTGCTGTAACTTGTACTGATTTGAATTGTTTAAACTCATAAATATTAATTTGCACAGTTTTAAAATTATCAACTTTTACGGGTTTGCCTAAGCTGTCCTTAACCACATTTCCATTTTTGTCTAATAAAACTT
>DAINSR010000141.1:0-6170 GCA_036741255.1 Flavobacterium sp. | reverse complement strand
TCGGCATTATACCATAAACTATTGGACTATTTTACAAATGTTATTGGTATTATTTGCTCTTGAAAGATAAATATTCTTAAGTGTAGGAAATAATTAAAAACGATGAATAAAAGTTACATACAATTATCAAAAAAACTTCAAATAACTACTTGCATCAATCAACTTTTTTACTAATTTTGCACACGCATTTAACCAACCTCTGACGATATCCGTGAATGTTGCTTAGATTTAAAATTTTATATAAAAAATTATGTCAAATTTAGTTGATTTCGTTAACAGCGAATTTGTAACCAAAAAAGATTTTCCTTCATTTTCAGCAGGAGACACCATCACTGTTTATTATGAAATTAAAGAGGGCGAAAAAACTAGAACTCAGTTTTTTAAAGGAGTTGTAATTCAAAGAAGAGGTGCTGGAGCCACAGAAACATTTACCATCAGAAAAATGTCTGGTGCCGTAGGCGTAGAGCGTATTTTTCCAGTAAATATGCCTGCATTACAAAAAGTGGAAGTTAATCAAAAAGGTAAAGTTAGAAGAGCTCGTATTTTTTACTTTAGAGAACTTACAGGTAAAAAAGCAAAAATTAAAGAAAAAAGATACAAAAATTAGTATCAAGATTTCAATAGCAAAGTCTCAATTTTTTATTGAGACTTTTTTTTTAATAACAAACACATAAATATTTTATTAGATTGCTATTATTTCATTTAATAATTAACAATTTAATAATTCAATCGATTTCGTTTTTAAAAAAAATAATAACAAAGCCTATTTTCATATATTTGCCCTGCAAAAAATAAATGGGCAAATTTTAAATAAATTAATAAAAACATCACACTCATGTCATCCAATCCAAAAATATTTTACACAATTACAGATGAAGCTCCAATGCTGGCTACTCACTCATTTTTACCAATTGTTAAAGCATTTTCTAAACCCGCAAATGTAGATTTAGAAACTAGAGATATATCATTAGCTGCCAGAATATTATCAAAGTTTCCAGAATATTTAAAAGAAGATCAAAAAGTTGAAGACGCTCTCACAGAGCTGGGCGAGTTAGCCACAAAACCCGAAGCCAATATTATCAAATTACCAAATATTTCGGCATCTGTTCCTCAATTAAAAGCAGCTATTGCTGAGCTTCAATCACAAGGATATGCATTGCCAAATTTTCCAGAAGATCCACAAACAGAGGAAGAAAAAAAAATAAAAGCTACTTATGCAAAGGTGCTAGGATCTGCTGTTAATCCAGTTTTAAGAGAAGGAAATTCAGACAGGCGAGCACCAAAAGCTGTAAAAAATTATGCAAAAGCACACCCACACTCAATGGGTACCTGGACTACCGCTTCAAAATCTCATGTATCTCACATGCTAAATGGGGATTTTTATGGTACAGAACAATCATTAACGCTTAAAAATTCGGGTAGTTATTCTATCAAATTTGAAGCTACTGATGGTTCAACCCAAACATTGAAATCCAATGCACCACTGCAAGCTGGTGAGATTATTGACACCGCTGTAATGAGCATGACTTCGTTAAAAAAATTCATCGCTGAACAAGTTGCCGATGCAAAGATCAAAAATGTACTTTTTTCTGTTCATTTAAAGGCAACAATGATGAAAGTATCAGATCCTTTAATTTTTGGCGCATTTGTAGAAGTTTATTTTGCTTCAGTATTTGAAAAATATTCAGAAGTATTTAATTCATTAGGGATAGATACTAGAAACGGACTTGGAGATATTTACACAAAAATTAAAGGACACGCAAAACAAGTAGAAATTGAAACCGCTTTAGCAGATGCAATGATTAGTGGTCCTGCAATTGCGATGGTAAATTCTGAAAAGGGAATAACAAATTTACATATCCCTTCAGATGTTATTGTTGATGCCTCAATGCCAGCTATGATTAGAAATTCTGGACAAATGTGGAATGCTGCTGGTGCATTACAAGATACTAAAGCTATTATTCCAGATCGTTGTTATGCGGGTATTTATCAGGCAACTATTGATTTTTGCAAAAAAAATGGAGCCCTAGACCCAAAAACAATGGGAAGTGTTCCTAATGTGGGACTCATGGCACAACAAGCAGAGGAATATGGCTCTCATGACAAAACATTCCAAATGAAAGCTAAAGGAAAGGTAAAAGTAGTAGATGAAAACGGAAATGTTCTCATGGAGCAAACTGTAGAAAAAGGAGACATTTTTAGAATGTGTCAGGTGAAAGATGCCCCTATTCAAGATTGGGTTAAGCTTGCCATAAGCAGAGCTAGAGCCACTGGAGTTCCCACAGTATTTTGGCTTGATGAAAACAGAGCACATGATAAACAAATCATTGAAAAAGTAAAATTATATCTTAAAAACCATGACCTTAAGGGTTTAGAAATTAAAATCATGAATCCGGTTGATGCTGCAACATACTCTCTGGAACGAATAGTGCAGGGTTTAGACACGGTGTCAGTAACAGGTAATGTATTGCGTGATTATTTAACCGATTTGTTTCCAATACTAGAAGTTGGAACATCAGCAAAAATGTTATCCATTGTCCCTTTGATGAATGGCGGAGGTTTATTTGAAACAGGTGCTGGAGGATCAGCACCAAAACACGTTGAACAGTTTATTGATGAGGGCTATTTGAGATGGGATTCTTTAGGAGAGTTTTTAGCTTTGTGTGTATCTTATGAACATTTAGCAACTTTATTTAACAACTCAAAAGCTATGATTTTATCTGAAACACTTGATGCTGCAACAGAAAAATTTTTAGAAAATGACAAATCACCGTCCAGAAAAATTGGAAGTATAGACAACAGGGGTTCTCATTTTTATCTAGCTTTATATTGGGCACAAGAATTAGCCAACCAAAATAAAGATTTAGAATTAAAAAACATTTTTAACCCTGTGGCTAATCAATTGACTACAAATGAGTTAAAAATAGTTGACGAACTAATTGCCGCACAAGGAAAACCTCAAAATATTGGCGGATATTACCATCCTACACCAAGATTAACTGATCAATCTATGAGGCCAAGTGAAACTTTTAACAGAATAATTGAGTCTATTAACTCATAAAAACCATACAGCTCTTTACACAGAATGTAAACAAAGGGTAGTTTAATTTTTTAAACCCATAATACGCATTAGATTTCATAATGAAAGCTGAAAATACAATAAAATAAGTGTTCACGGACTTTTTTAAATTTTGTAATATAGTAATATTTTAAAAAGGAGTAAGTGCTTATTTTTGAAGTAGTTTTAGTTTGTAATAGATTTATACTGCGTATTATGGGTTTAAGGACATCTCTAAAAACTCGTTTAGTCAAGAGAAATTAAGGATTTTAAAATAGGCAAGGCATTTTTTAAAATTTAACAAAGATGTAGCTGTTACCACATTGAGGATAGATTTCAAAAAATAACATAGTAGTTTTTAAAGTTATTGTAGTAAATTTATCGAACACAAAACTTTCAATTAACACTAAAAATGGTATTAAGCTGGAATGAAATAAAAGATAGAGCATTAAAGTTCTCAAAAGAATGGGCAGACACTTCAAACGAAGAAGCAGACGCAAAGCCATTTTTAGTGGAGTTCTTTAATGTATTTGGCATTAGCAGTAAACGTGTTTCGACCTTTGAACACAGAGTAAAAAAACTAGACGACAAAGACGGTTACATTGACTTGCTTTGGAAAGGAACAATTTTAATTGAAATGAAAAGTCGAGGCAAAAACCTTGACAAAGCTTACAGACAAGCCATTGAATACACTTACGGACTCAAAGAGCACGAACTGCCGAAATACATTCTCATTTCCGACTTTGAAAACTTTAGGCTTTACGACCTTGAAGAAGATAAAACCGTAGAATTTAAACTTAAAGGACTTGTAAATAATGTACAACATTTCGGTTGCATTTTAGGTTATCAAAAAAAGGTTTTCAAAGAACAAGATCCAGCAAACATTAAAGCAGCAGGGTTAATGGGTAAACTGCATGACCGATTGGAAGAAATTGGCTACACAGGACATCCATTAGAAGTTTACTTGGTTCGTATTCTGTTTTTACTGTTTGCCGAAGACACAACCATTTTCAACAAACAACAATTTCAAGAATTTATTGAACAACGCACTAATGAGGACGGAAGCGACCTTGCTTCCAAAATTCAAGAGTTATTTCAAGTATTAAACACTCCAATAGAAAGTCGTTTTAAAAATCTTGATGAACAACTTGCCGATTTTCCATACATAAACGGAAAACTTTTTGAAGAAAATTTGCCCATAGCGAGTTTCGATAGCAAAATGCGTCAAGCCTTGCTAGACTGCTGTTACATTGATTGGAGCAAAATATCGCCAGCCATTTTTGGTTCCATGTTTCAAAGTGTAATGAACCCAAAAGAACGCAGAAACTTAGGGGCACATTACACAAGCGAAACCAATATTTTAAAACTTATCAAACCGCTTTTCTTGGACGACCTTTGGAAAGAGTTTGAAAGCGTTAATCACGACCCTACAAAACTTACTAAATTTCATAACAAATTAGCCAGTCTAAAATTCCTTGATCCAGCTTGTGGATGTGGAAATTTTTTAATCATCACCTATCGTGAAATAAGACTACTTGAATTTAGAGTAATTCTTGAGTTACAAAAATTAAATTTAAGAATTCACAGAATGGAATTTATTGACATTTCATTGTTTTTTAAAGTCAATGTACACCAGTTTTATGGCATTGAATATGAGGAATTTCCTTCTAGAATTGCCGAAGTAGCCCTGTGGCTCATTGACCATCAAATGAATATGTATTGTAGTATGGAAACGGGCGAAAAACTATTTAGAATTCCTTTAGTGAAATCTGCAAAAATTGTTCAAGGAGATGCATTAGCAGTCAATTGGGATAGCTTATTAACCGAATATAACACCATTGAACTAAATTCAAAAGATGCAGAAATAATTATAAATTCAAAAGTTGAAGAACCTATTGCAAAATATGGCACGGTTAAACTGAGAGTAGAAAGTTATAAAATTGTAGATGAATTTTCTGAAATAAAACCAGATGCAAAATTTGATTATATACTTGGAAATCCGCCATTTATTGGCTCTAAAATTATGAGCCAAAGTCAAAGAGAAGCTGTTGTTAAAGAATTTAATAATATTCAAGGTGCAGGAGTATTAGATTATGTAACGGCTTGGTATGTTAAAGCCGCTAAATACATTCAAAACACAAAAACTAAAGTCGCATTTGTTTCAACTAATTCTATTGTTCAGGGAGAACAAACGAGCATTCTTTGGGGACAGATGCTTGATAAATACAACATCAAAATTCATTTTGCCCATCGCACTTTTAAATGGAGCAACGAAGCCAAAGGCAATGCCGCAGTGTATTGTGTAATTGTTGGATTTGCAAATTTTGACACCGCAAGCAAGAGCATTTTTGAGTATGAAGATATAAAAGGCGAAGCCCACGAACAGAAAGTAAAAAATATCAATCCGTATTTGGTGGATGCAAAAGATATTTTGATTACTAAACGATCCACTCCGATTTGTAATGTGCCGAAAATGAGTTTTGGAAATATGCCTTTGGATGGTGGACATTTACTTTTATCTGACGAAGAAAAAGATGAGTTAATTACAAAGGAGCCTAATTCCGAAAAATATATTAAACCGCTAATTTCTGCTTATGAATTTTTGAACGGAAAAACCCGTTGGTGCTTATGGCTTATTGATGTTGATAACCAAGAAATAAAGAAAATGCCAGAGGTAAAAAAACGAGTGGATTTGGTAAAAAAATTTCGTTTGAATAGTGTTGCTCCATCAACCCAAAAATTTGCTGTAACTCCAATGCTTTTTAGAGATATAAATACACCTGAAACTTTCTTAGTTGTACCAAGAGTTTCCTCGGAAAATAGAAGATGTATTCCAATTGGTTTTTTTGATAATAATTCAATTGTTAGTGATACCTGTATGGCTATTCCAAATGGCAATCTTTATCATTTTGGTATTTTAATGTCAAAAATGCACATGGCTTGGGTAAAATATATTTGTGGGAGATTAAAAAGTGATTTCAGATATTCAAAAGACATTGTTTACAACAACTTTCCTTGGCCAGAAAATCCAACCGAAAAACAGGTAAAAGCCATAGAAAAAGCAGCACAAAAAGTATTAGATGCAAGAGCAGAAAAACCCACTTGGTCGCTT
>DAINSR010000140.1:0-6236 GCA_036741255.1 Flavobacterium sp. | reverse complement strand
AATAGACGCTGTTTTACCCACAATGGGTGGACAAACCGCCTTAAACTTGTGTCTTGAAGCTGATGAAAAAGGAATCTGGACTGATTTTAATGTAAAACTCATTGGAGTTGATGTAAATGCCATTAATATTACAGAAGATAGAGAACAATTTAAACAACTTTTAGCAAAATTAGGTGTAGGAGCAGCCCCAGCAAAAACAGCCACTTCATTTTTACAAGGTAAAGAAATAGCACAAGAATTTGGCTTTCCGCTTGTAATAAGACCCTCTTTTACTCTAGGAGGCACAGGAGCAGCTTTTGTACACACTAAAGAAGAATTTGACGAAAAACTTACTTATGGATTAGAAATGTCGCCCATTCATGAAGTGTTAATTGACAAAGCACTACTCGGTTGGAAAGAATATGAATTAGAACTTTTAAGAGATAAAAATGATAATGTGGTTATAATTTGTTCCATAGAAAACATGGATCCTATGGGCATTCACACAGGTGATAGCATCACGGTGGCACCGGCTATGACATTGTCTGACACTACCTTTCAAAAAATGAGAGATATGGCCATTTTAATGATGCGTTCTATTGGAAATTTTGCAGGGGGTTGCAACGTGCAATTTGCAGTTTCTCCAGATGAAAAAGAAGACATTGTTGCCATTGAAATTAACCCTCGTGTATCACGTTCATCAGCATTAGCCTCAAAAGCAACTGGTTATCCTATTGCAAAAATAGCCACAAAACTAGCACTCGGTTATCATTTAGATGAATTACAAAACCAAATTACAAAATCAACTTCAGCTCTCTTTGAACCCACTTTAGATTATGTAATTGTAAAAATCCCTCGTTGGAATTTTGATAAGTTTGAAGGAGCCGATAGAACTTTAGGGCTTCAAATGAAATCGGTTGGTGAGGTAATGGGTATCGGTCGATCGTTCCAAGAAGCATTGCACAAAGCCACTCAATCACTAGAAATCAAGAGAAATGGTCTTGGTGCCGATGGTAAAGGACATAAAAATTATGAGCAAATTATTGAAAAACTCACTTTTGCCAGTTGGGATAGGGTTTTTGTAATTTATGATGCTATTGCTATGGGAATTCCATTAAGTAGAATTCATGAGATCACAAAAATTGACATGTGGTTTTTAAAGCAATATGAAGAGTTATTCCATTTAGAACGAGAAATCTCAAAATATAAAATAGACACTTTACCCCGAGAGTTGCTTTTAGAAGCCAAGCAAAAAGGATATGGCGATCGTCAAATAGCTCACATGATGGGTTGTTTAGAAAGTGAGGTTTATAAATTAAGAAACGAACAAAACATCAATCGGGTTTATAAATTAGTAGATACTTGTGCGGCAGAGTTTAAGGCAAAAACGCCTTATTACTATTCTACTTTTGAGGCAGAAATTCAAAAACCAGATGGCACAACTTATGTAGAAAATGAAAGTATCGTTAGCAATAGAAAGAAAGTCATTGTTTTAGGATCTGGGCCTAACAGAATTGGTCAGGGAATTGAGTTTGATTATTCCTGTGTGCATGGTGTTCTTGCTGCAAAAGAATGTGGATATGAAACCATCATGATTAATTGCAACCCAGAAACGGTTTCAACAGATTTTGACACGGCAGACAAATTGTATTTTGAACCTGTTTTTTGGGAGCATTTATACGATATTATTAGACATGAAAAACCTGAGGGTGTCATTGTGCAATTAGGAGGACAAACCGCCTTAAAATTAGCAGAAAAATTATCAAAATATGGAGTAAAAATTTTAGGAACATCTTTTGAAGCCTTAGATTTAGCAGAAGATAGAGGTCGGTTTTCAGACTTACTAACCGAGTTAAATATTCCTTTCCCAAAATTTGGTATTGCCGAGAGTGCAGAACAAGCAACTCTTTTAGCAGATACTTTAGATTTTCCATTATTAGTAAGACCTTCTTATGTGCTGGGCGGTCAGGGAATGAAAATTGTTATCAACAAAAAAGAATTAGAAGAGCATGTAATTGATTTGTTAAAATCTATTCCAGGAAACAAATTACTTTTAGACCATTACTTAGACGGTGCCATTGAGGCTGAGGCTGATGCCATTTGTGATGCCGATGGAAATGTATATATTATTGGTATCATGGAGCATATTGAACCTTGTGGTGTTCACTCTGGTGATAGTAATGCAACCTTGCCTCCGTTTAATTTAGGAGAGTTTGTAATGCAACAAATTAAAGAACACACTCACAAAATAGCCCGAGCATTAAAAACCGTAGGATTGATTAATATACAGTTTGCTATTAAAAATGATATTGTTTACATTATTGAAGCCAACCCCAGAGCCTCAAGAACAGTTCCATTTATAGCAAAGGCTTATGGCGAACCTTATGTAAATTATGCTACTAAAGTAATGCTTGGACACAACAAAGTAACTGATTTTAATTTCAACCCAAAGCTAAAAGGATTTGCTATAAAGCAACCCGTTTTTTCTTTTAGCAAGTTTAAAAATGTAAATAAAGCTTTAGGACCTGAAATGAAATCAACCGGCGAGAGTATTTTATTTATTGACGATTTAAAAGACGATCAGTTTTACGAGTTATACTCAAGACGAAAAATGTATTTGAGCAAATAAGTTTATAGAAATAATAAAGTCGTTTATACTTGTTTATATCTAAGCAAAATTAAAGACCTGATAACTAATTAAAGCCTTTTTTGTTTCAAAGAGCACTACGAAACTAAAAAAAGGCTTCAATTGGGTGCAAAAGACAATTTGTTAGCAAATAAAAAATGTTAAAAATGATACCAATAACATTTGTAAAATAGTCCAATAGTTTATGGTATAATGCCGATATAGTATGAAAATAGTCCATTTTTCTTGGACTATATTGAATACATAATCGGTATGACTTTACTATTCTCTGACATCTAATTTTTAACAAATAGAAAATAAATAAAAAATCAAAGACAAAGTCTAGCCAAAATATTTTTTCAATAATTCCGAAGCTGCAACAAACGGAGAAACTTTATGATTTATAACCGCTTTTTTGCTTTCTTCTAAGCATTTAGAAATTTCTTTATGATTATAAAAATTGTTTTTTAGCTGTTCGTTAATCGTTTCTAGCATCCAAAACTGATTTTGTTCTTGTCTTTTTTTGTCAAAATACTGGTTTTCTTTAACGAATAAAACATACGCATTAATAAAATTCCAAATAGCATCAATGCCTGTTTTTTCAAGAGCACTGCAGGTATAAACCTCCGGAATCCAGCCGCTGCTCTTTGCAGGAAAAAGATGTAGAGCTCTGTTAAACTCAGCTTTTGCAAGTTTTGCTTTTGCAATATTATCCCCGTCGGTTTTGTTAATTACTATTGCGTCTGCCATTTCCATAATTCCTCTTTTAATTCCTTGTAGTTCATCTCCAGCACCAGTAATTTTTAAAAGTAAAAAAAAATCAACCATACTGTGCACTGCAGTTTCACTCTGTCCCACGCCCACCGTTTCAATAAGAATAGTATCAAACCCACAAGCCTCACACAATATAATGCTCTCCCTTGTTTTTCGGGCAACACCCCCCAGGCTACATCCAGATGCACTGGGTCTAATATAAGCATTTTCATCTTTTACTAATTCTTCCATGCGTGTTTTATCCCCCAAAATGCTCCCATTACTAACAGCACTACTAGGATCAACCGCTAAAACAGCCACTTTTTTCCCTTGTGCGGTTATGTGTTTTCCAAATGCTTCAATAAACGTACTCTTCCCCACTCCAGGAACGCCCGTTATTCCCACTCTAACAGATTGATTAGCAAAAGGTAAACAACTATTAATCACTTCATTTGCACGCTCTAAATGTTCAGGATTAGTGCTTTCAACTAATGTAATGGCTCTGCTTAATGCTGTTTTATCTCCCTTTAAAATAGCATCAACTAATTCTTGAGCAGACGGAATATGTTTTCGCTTTAGTTGAATTTCCTTAGCAACACCAATGTTCAGCGTTCTGGGTTGCTGCACCCCTTTTATTTCTGAAAGTGCCGATTTTTTTTCCTTTTCTTTCAATTTCCTTTTTTTTTGAAGCCATTTCCAGCTATTCATTACAAGTTTTTGCTCATCATGTTTTTTTTGTAAACTCTAAAAAGAGCTTCTAGGGTCGCTTTTTTAGAGTAACAAAAAATAACATTCTTTTACAAAAAGCTTTCATTGCTATCTGGGCTATGTCATATAACATCAAATATACTATACTTAAATTTCATTTTTGTTTTTTTTTATTAATTTTACGCTATAAAATTAAACTATGCAATTAAGTCAAAACATCTTAGATAAATTACAAAATATAGTAGGCTCATCTTACATTTTTACTGATGAAGCCACCAGAAATCACTACGGACACGATGAAACTGAAGATTATATTTTTCCGCCTAGTGTGGTTTTAAAACCAGAAAATGCCCAACAAATTTCGGCCATTTTAAAAGTTGCAAACGAATTTTATATTCCCGTAACCCCCATTGGAGCACGCACAGGTTTGAGTGGTGGTGCTTTGTGTGTACAAAAAGGAATTGGGCTTTCCATGGAACGCCTTAATAAAATTATAGAAATTGACGAAAAAAACTTACAAGTAACCGTTGAACCAGCCGTTATTACACAAGTTTTGCGAGAGGCAGTCTTAGAAAAAAATCTTTCATATCCAGTAGATCCAAGTAGTCAGGGTAGTTGCTGGATTGGTGGCAATGTAGCCGAAAATTCGGGAGGTGCTCGGGCATTAAAATATGGCGTTACAAAAGATTATGTACTCAATTTAGAAGTTGTTTTACCAGATGGAGAAATCATCTGGACGGGTGCAAATACACTAAAAAACGCCACAGGCTATAACCTCACACAGTTAATGGTAGGCAGTGAAGGAACACTAGGAATTATTACAAAAATTGTTTTAAAACTACTCCCAGCAAACAAGCACAATGTGTTGCTGTTAGTACCATTTTACAAAGCACATGAAGCCTGTAAGGCTGTTTCTGCCATTTTTAGAGCAGGTGTTGTGCCAAGTGCCTTAGAATTTATGGAACGAGATGCTTTAGAATGGTCTGCAAAATATGTAAATGAGGTTAGCGTTGCTGTTAAAGATAATATACAAGCACATTTACTAATTGAAGTAGATGGTAATTATCCCGAAATTTTAATGATAGAAGCAGAGAAAATTTTGGCAGTAGTAGAACAATTTTCTATTGATGAAGTTTTGTTTGCCGATACTGAAGATCAAAAAAATGCTCTTTGGAAAATGCGTAGGGCTGTGGGCGAAGCTGTAAAATCAAATTCTATATATAAAGAAGAAGACACCGTAGTCCCCAGATATGAGTTGCCCAGATTATTACAAGGAGTTAAAGAAATTGGTAAAAAATATGGTTTTCACTCTGTTTGCTATGGCCATGCAGGCGATGGAAATTTGCATATCAACATCGTGAAAGGTGAAATGTCAAACGAGCAGTGGCAACACGATATCCCAAAAGGCATTCAAGAAATATTTGAACTAACCGTTTCTTTAAAAGGAACTCTCTCAGGGGAGCATGGCATTGGTTATGTACAAAAAAATTATATGCCCATTGCATTTTCAAAATCACATTTAGAACTCATGGAAAGTATCAAACGTGTGTTTGATCCTAATCAAATTTTAAACCCAGGAAAAATATTCCCCGATGAGGTGTAGTGTATTGAATCTTTGATAGTTATTATAGAGCTATAATTTAAAAAAAATCAATTTACAGGTTACTTTCATCTTATGAATCTACTATTAATTGAATTCGCCTAACAATAATTTAGCCTAACCCGTAAACCAAACAAAAAATTAAATTATGATTTTAACAACAACTAATTCAGTAGAAGATTATAAAGTCATAGAGTACATCGGTGTTGTTTCTGCTAATGCTGTGAGTCCTCAAAGTTCAAAGTCAACATTTGGCGATGAAAAATATTGTGTTGCTCTTAGTGAAAGTATTTCTCAAGCTCAAGAAAAAGCTTTTGCCCAACTTAAATTGAATGCTGAAAGGCTTAATGCAAATGCAGTTATAGGAATAAATGTGGATGTGCAATTCACAGCAAATTATTATGTAACTATACTAGTTACTGGAACGGCAGTTAGTATATTGAAAAGAGTTAACCAATAGTTCTTATTTTACATGGTAGTATCTTATTTAAATCACTTCTCTTTGTAAATAGCAAATTGAATCTTTTTTTAATACGGTAAATAATCGTCTATTAGTAGTTTTACACCTAT
>DAINSR010000139.1:0-6245 GCA_036741255.1 Flavobacterium sp. | reverse complement strand
TAAATTCTGATGAAAATTCACTGGGATAATACAAACCTTGTTCTTGCACCCATCCATCAAAATCTGATTCTGATATTTTATTAGGTATATTTAGCACTGGATGATTTGGAACCAAAAAGGTAACCTTAGCCTTTTCATTTGTTATACGGTTACGAGAAATTTTTATTGGATAAGGTGCAATATCAGGAGTTATAAGTCCGGTATTTGTATTGTATTGTACAATTAAATTACCTCCGCTTTTTACATATTCAAACAATATTTTGTTTTTAAAAGCTAAGGCATCTACTACATTGAAAGCTCTAATCCCTAATATAATAGCATCAAAATTTTGTAATTTTTCAATGGAAATTTCTTCAGGTTTTAATGTGGTTACAGTAAAATTCAGATGTTCTAAACAACTCGCTACTTCATCTCCAGCACCTTTTATATATCCTATGTTTTTCCCTTTTGTTTGAATGTTTAATTTTACCAATTTTGAGGTTGAAGGCATTAAAATACTTTGCTTTGGAATATGAGGATAATTAATTTCTATGAGTTCTTTATCAAATTGTTTATCGTTTGCTTTTACAATGGCATTAAGGGTAGTTATATGTTGGTCTTTAGGAGGATAAACCTTAAATGAAACTATTTTTTCATCATCTTTTTTGTTGATTTCAAAGGGTATAGATTGGGGTTCTGTTTTCCATGAATCAGCTACATTCAAACTCAAAAATCCCTTTATACTTGAGGTTTTAGAACTAATTTTAACACTAATTTCTTTAGGCTTATTGTCGTTAAAAATAGACACTTTTTGTAGTATTGAAGCAGTAACCTCTGGCAAAACGGTAAATGGCATATAAACTTCGCCAAATTCTGGATCGTTTTTTTTATAAACAATATTTTTTATAATTGTTAGGGGTACTCCCTCAACATTAACTGAAAAAACAACTGGAAATTGCAACGGTTCTTCGGGCAAAATCCGTAAGTTTTTATTGGCAACTTGATACATCCCTTCTGTTGGTTTTTCTTTTAACCAAAATAAATTTGAGTATTCAAAATTAGTATCAATGCTGTTGTTTTCAATCTTCAGTAACACCTTTGAATTATTCTTGAGGACTACATTTTTTTCTGATGCAACTTTATTTGAAAACGAAACAGAGTTTAATGTAATGGGTAAGTTACATCTATTAATAGCTTCAATTTGAATGGAAAAAGTATCTGATTTGGTTACACTTTCTGATGAGGCAACTGCTTCTAAATATAAACCAGCACACGCCTCAATTAAGAATTTAATTTCGTTTAATTTAATTTCTTTCCAATGAGTGTCTTCTATTAAAAGTAGTAATTTATAAGCTTCAATAAGTTGCGGAATATGTGTTTCTGGATTCTTAAAATTGAAGTTTTTTTCTATTTGTGATGTGATTTTTTCAATGACAGCTCCACCTTTTATTCTATTCCATGAGGTGTCAATTCCTTCAAAAATATTTTCAGGTGAGGGCATATCTCCTTTTAAGAGTTCAAGATATTCCATTTCATCGCCACGTGTTCCTGTGGTTCCAAAGCCCTGACAACGATGCTGACTTCTGCTAAGAGCGGCAATTTCAAAGTTGCTTTTACCCAGTAAAGGGAAATATACATTAGCATTAACAGCCAAAAGACTACTTTTATCTGCTTTTTCAAATTTTTCTGGGCTTCCATAAAACCACCAAGGCGTATTAAAAAACATTCGCTTTGGTTTGTTTTTTACTATTTCAAAAGCTTCTAAACTCAATATAGCACTCGCTGTATGATGACCATGAGTGATTCCTGCTGTTCTATGATCAAAACGATTAATAATAATATCAGGTTTAAAAGTTTCTATAGATTGAATAACATCATTTAAAAACTCTTGCTTAGTCCAAATTGAAAAGGTTTCTGTGGGATTTTTTGAGAATCCAAAATCATTGGCACGAGAAAAAAATTGAATGCCACCGTCTATTCTTCTGGCAGCAAGAAGTTCTTGTGTTCTTATGACTCCTAATTGCTCTCTTATTTGAGAACCAATTAAGTTTTGACCACCATCACCACGTGTTAATGATAAGTAAGCTGTTTGTGCATGATAATGATTAGCAAAATAAGAAATCAATCGGGTGTTTTCATCATCGGGGTGAGCTGCTACATATAATACTGAACCTAAAAAGTTGAGCTTTTGAACGTGATTATAAATTTCTATCGATGTAAGTTTTTTTGGCTCTTGTGCAAAAAAAATGCTATAAACAAAAAAAAAGACAAAAAAATATAATTTCCTTATTTTTAACATTATAGTGGTTTTAATGGGTTAGTCAAAAAATTCTTTTTCTGTATATGGTTTTGTAACCACTGAAATTCCCTTTTGCATTAAAAGATTATTTGGATATGTAACTACTTCATCATCATAGTTTTTAATTAAAATATAAAAAGCTTTAATGTCTATAATTTCTCCGGAAACAGGAAAGTCTTTATCAAGAATTTTTATATGATCGCCAATTTTAAATGGAAATGAGAAAAATAAAATAACTCCGGCTGTTATATTACTAAGCAAAGACCATTGAGCAAAAGCAGCCACACCAACAACCGTGAATATTGAGGAAACAAACAGAAAGAGTTGGTCTTTTTTAACCCCCCAAATTACGACAATGGTTACTAAAACCAAAAGATTAAGAAGAATACTTACATATTTGATAATTAAATTTGTTCTATGTTCAAGTGTTTCATTTGATTTTGCATATTTTCTAATTGTCTTTAGCAGTAAAAATCTAAAAACAAAAAACACAAATAGGGCAATTAAGGTAGAAATTTCTTCGTGTAAGTATTTATTTTGAATTAAATCAAGCATATTCTTTTAATTTTTGGTAAAGTTGTTCCACAGGTAGTCCCACAATGTTTGAATAAGAACCTTCAATTTTATTTATTCCAATGAGACCTATCCATTCTTGAATTCCATAAGCACCTGCTTTGTCAAATGGTCTGAAATTTTCAATGTAATATTGAATTTCTGAAGTTGTCAAATTTACAAAACTAACTCTTGAAACACTGTGAAATACATCTACTTTTAACGAAGTTTTAATACAAACAGAGGTGATTACTTCATGTGTTTTCCCTGATAATGAATGTATCATTTGAAAGGCATCAGCTGCATTTTTTGGTTTGCCTAATGCTATATTCTCATGCCAAACTATGGTATCACTCGCTATTAAAATTTCGTTTTCGTCTAAATTTTCTTCAAACGCATTTGCTTTTAATAATGCTAAATAATCTGTAATTTGATGATGCATTAGCTCCTTTGGATAAACCTCATCAACAGGTTTTAAACGAATGGTAAATGGCAATCCTAAATCAGATAAAAACTGCTGCCGTCTGGGTGAGGAAGATGCTAAAATTATTTTTTTATGAGATAAAAAATTATTCAAGGTTTTGAATGATATTAAGATTATACGTTACAACAATAATTGACAAAATTCCGGTTATCATAATAAGTTTTAAAACAAAACTTAAGTGATTAAAATCTTTTTGAGTTTTTGCTTGCCATAGTTTTACCATAAAATAAAGCATGGGAGCCACTACAAAAACTAAAATATAAAAGATGACATAATCTAGATTTTTAAAATTTTCATTCAAATAATATAATAATGAAAGTAAAGGTATAAAACTTATAAAAAAGACAAGCTTTTGAGTTTTTTCTTTACCCAAAACAATTGGCAAGGTGTTTAACCCTGTTTTAAAATCGCCTTCATAATCTTCAATATCTTTTACTATTTCTCTTATAAACGTGAGCAAAAAAGCAAAGAACGCATAGTCTAAAATGATTTGAAACAAAATACTTAAAAAGGGTTTTGTTTGCGGACTAACAATGGGATACAAATCAAAAAGACCTACAAGAATGATGCTAAATGCCACAAGAAACGAAACTAACAAATTACCAGCCAGTAAACTTTGTTTAAATTGTGTAGCATATAAATACAACACAAATGCCACTACAATAAAAATGGCAGCAAAACTCTCTTTATAAATAATATTAGCTAAAAAAAATCCTATTAAAACGCCAATGATATTAAAAATGATATAGTAATTGTATGCTTTTGTTTCTGAAATGTAAGTGCCAACAACTACTTTATTTGGTTTTGAAATAGCATCTGTTTCTTGATCTACAATATTGTTAATAATGTATCCAGCAGCAGCAATACAAAGCGTGGCAATAATTAATAAAATAAATTCTAAAGTGTTTAGTGCAAGCAGTAATCCTTGTTGATATTTTAAAAATCCAAAATGAAAAACAGCTTGTACCAGAGCTATAATAAGCAGGTTTTGAAAGCGAATAAGTTGAAGAAATTTCATGTTTTTGATGTAAGTAATAAATAAAATTATAACTGAAAATTAATCAAATTTTGCATCAAAATGCGTCATCCATTTCCCTTGAACTTTCATCACTTGTTCTATAACATCTCTAACACAACCATTTCCGCCATTGAGGTGAGAAATATAGGTGCTAATTTTTTTAATTTCTGGAACAGCGTTTTGAGGACATGTGGGTAGTCCAACTAACTGCATCACATGAAAATCAGGAATATCATCGCCCATATATAAAACCTCATCAGGATTGATGTTGTATAATTCTATAAATTCATTAAAAGTTTCAACTTTGTTTGGCACCCCCAAATAAATATCAGTAATACCTAAATTTCTTAAACGAATTTTAACGCCTTCGTTACTGCCACCAGAAATAATGCATACTGTATAACCGTTTTCTAAAGCTGTTTTCATGGCATAACCATCACGAATATTCATGTGTCTTAGCATTTCGCCCGTTTGTGTTATATGTATGCTCCCGTCTGTTAAAACTCCATCTACATCAAAAATAAATGTAGTGATATTATTCATTAATTCTTTATAGCTTTTTGACATGTTGTATGGATTGTGTAAGTTGTTGATAAATTTTTTTATAAATTGGATTTTCTATTGCATTCAAGTGCTTTTCAATTGTTAGCTTATCATGCCTTATGGCTGGTCCGGTTTGTGCATCAATGGGACTTAATGTTTTTATCTTTTGTGCTGTTTCTTCAATTAATGGTAGCAAAATATTAAATGGGACTTGGTTTTCATTGCACAGTTCATGGGCAATTTGATATAAATGATTCACAAAGTTTGAGACAAAAACTGCAGAGATGTGCAAACTTTTTCGTTGTGTTCCGTTGATTTTATAAGTCAAAGAAGATAATTTTTTTGCTAAGTTTTCCAATGTTTCAAAATCTTCTTCATGTTCAGTTTCTAAACAAAATGGGACGCCTGTAAAGGTTATTGCCTTATTTTTTGAAAAAGTTTGTAACGGATAAAAAACTCCTCGTTTATTTTTAGGATTCATTTCTCTAAAATCAACAGATCCAGAAGTGTGCACCACTAACTTGTTTTCAAAAGGAATTTGATTAGATACGGTTTCAATAGTTGTATCACTCACGGCTAAAATGTAAATAGCTGCTTCTTTCAAATCAGTCATTAAAGTTATTATTTTTGTAGAATCTATAATGTTTTCTAATGATTCTTTTTTACGTGCAAAAACCTGAACTAAATCAATAGTATCTTGTGCTTCCATAGCTTTAATAAGATGGGAAGCAACATTTCCAGAGCCTATAATTATAACTTTAATCATGGGGCTAAAATAGTGATTTTTGAAGATTTTTTAACGCTATTTTTGATTAAGGTAAAATTGTATTTTTAAGCAAGATTTTTGTGTTTTTGATAAAATGTCTGTAAAATGGTAATTACCATAAAAAAACAAATGAAAGATGAAAAAGCCTTACTTGAAGCACGTTCCCTACTGAGCATTTTGTAATTGAATTTTTCTAAACATATTATTATAAGTCAGGCTCATAAGTCCAATTGTTGCATTGGTTCTTTTTAAAACCAATACAGTATAAATACATTGAGTCCATACTCATCTCCATAAATCCAAAAATATCTACTCTTGCTCTTGATTTTTCTATATTGCTGCGCTTTTGTGCTTCTGTTGAAGGATTTGCTCTTACCCCTTTTTCATAAACCATACTTTTCATTTCATTATTTTTTTCATCTAATGAATTATCAAGTACTTGTGAATCACGAACGCTAGCGTCTGTAATACCGATTATATATTCAATATAGTCCAGGAAAAATGGACTATTTTCATACTATATCGGTATAAAATATTTCTTAACATCTCAAAATCAATATCATTAGAAAGCTTTTCTAGTGGATTACCTAATTTACTAAGTTTC